>NZ_JBFHFD010000002.1:0-55570 GCF_041583735.1 Novipirellula sp. | reverse complement strand
CTGAAAAAGGAAGTCGAAAAGGGCAAGGTGCGTTTCATTGGCGTGAGCGGTTATCCCATGAAGATCTTCTTGGAGATGCTCAAGCGATCCGATCTCGATGTGGTGCTGACCTACAACCACTACACGCTGCAAAACGACATGGCGTTGGCGTTGGTCGAGCCCTGTAAAGAACAAGGGGTGGGATTGATCAACGCGGCGCCGTTCTCGGCACGCTTGCTGACCAATTCTCCGCTACCCGAGTGGCACAAAGCCACGCCCGAGGTTCGCGAAGTCGCCGCGAAGGCGGCCGCTCATTGTGCCGAGCGAGGCACCGACATCGCCAAGTTAGCACTGCAGTACTCGGTCGCAAACGAAGAATTTGCAAGCTGCGTAACCGGTTCGGCAAACCCTGACCGCGTTGCCCAGTGGTGCGATTGGCTCGACGAGCCGATGGATGAAACCTTGGTGGCCGAAGTAATCGAGATCCTCAAACCGATTCACAACTGGGTCTACGTCGAAGGCCGGCCTGAAAACAACGACAGCCCCGCAGCGTAGTGCTTTATTTGTGTTGACTTTAGGGTAGTGAACGAGGCCCGTACGCTCGGCAAAGGGCAAGGACTCGTTGCCTCGTCCACTACGGTCAAATTTAGATGAAGGATTAGGGTGATCCTCGACGCTTTGTCCCGCTGCTCCCATTTCCCATCCATGCTCCCTCTGTTCCTAAAAAAGCTGTCATGAAATCCTGTATTACCATTAGTCTGGTCGAAGAAGCTCGCGGCGGCCCATTTGTGCTTTGGGACGGGCTCGAAAAATCGATCGCGTTCGCGGGAGAGTTGGGCTACGACGCGGTGGAGATTTTCGCTCCTGGAACCGAGGCGATCGATGCCGATCAATTGTCTTCGATGCTCGACAAAGCGGGCTTGAAACTTGCCGCATTAGGAACCGGGGCGGGTTGGGTCAAGCATAAACTGCAACTCGCCGACGCCGATGCTGGCAAACGTGAACAAGCCAAGAAGTTCGTTCGAGACGTCATCGATCTGGCGGGCCAATTCGGAGCTTCGGCGATCATCGGATCGATGCAAGGACGCTCCGATGCCGTGGTCGATGCTCCGACCGCACGAAAATACTTGTGCGAAGCGCTCGAAGATGGCGGCAGCCACGCCGCTCAGTACAACGTGCCGCTGATCTACGAACCGCTGAACCGCTACGAGACGAACCAGTGCTGTACGGTCGCCGATGGAGTGAAGTTGCTCGATTCACTCTCGACCCAAAACGTCACGCTGCTGTGCGATCTGTTCCACATGAACATCGAAGAAGCGGATATTGCCGAGGCCTTGATCAGCGGCGGCGACAAGGTCGGCCACATTCACTTTGTCGATAGCAACCGCCGCCCGGTGGGCTGCGGCCATATGCAGTACGGCCGCATCATCGCTGCGCTTCGCCAAATCAATTATCAGGGATACCTGTGTGCCGAAGCCTTCGCATGGCCCAATCCCGAAGAAGCGGCCCGGCAAACGATGCGAGCCTATAAATACTGGACACAGAGCTAGTCTTCTTCTTTACGAAGAATCTCGCGAATTCGGATTCCGAATTTGTCACCAATTTTGATCGTCTCGCCGATCGCAATCGGCTGGCCGCCCGCTTCAAGCGTCAGCGGCTCGTCACAATGGGTGTCGAACGTCAATAATGACCCTTGAACGAGGTCAACAATCCGGCGAAGCGGCACCTTTTGCCTGGCAAGCGTGACGCTGACATTGGTGCGAATCGCCAAAACGGCTTTGGAATGGGGTCCCGAGGTATTGATTTCCATACTTCGTTCAGGGGGCTTGGACGGTCGAAAAACGGTAAAAGGCATTCACATCTGCCCAGCTACCTATCCTTATCGACCGATTTGAGCGTCAAAGATTGCCCAGAATTCCAGCAAGGAGGGCGGAATTCGCTGAATCAAGTTAATTTTTGACGGACACCCCTCACCAGGGGGTGTAGTGGAGGTGACTGCGTAGATACATTGTTCTGTGCTGAGTCGTTGCTCCAGACCAATTCGGTGCTGGGACTGGCGTCAGCCCGAGAATTCCCTCCAACCGATCTTTGAAAAGAAAGCTTGCGAAATGTGCTTACTGGCCGTTCAGTATCGCTTGGTCCCCGAAAGTCCAATTTTGGTGGCCGCCAATCGCGAAGAATACTACAACCGCTCAAGCTTGCCGCCTTCAATCCAATCTGGCAAGCCCCGGGTGTTATGTGGGATTGACCAGAAAGCAAGTGGGACGTGGCTGGGGGTAAACCAAAACGGTGTTTTCGTCGGCTTGTGCAACCGAGCGACGTCGATGCCCCTGTTTGGTCAGCGATCACGTGGTTTGCTTGCTCTGGATCTGCTTCGTTGCACCACCGCAAACAAGGCGCTCGATAAAGCCCATGCCGAGTTTGCGAAAACCCGCTACGAAGGCTGCAATATCATTATTGCCGACGCCAGCAACGGGTATGCAATCCATGCAGACGAACGCCAAGAGGTGGTCGAGCTTCGCGATGGATTGAATATCATCGGCGCTCGCAACTTGAACGACCCCGAAGATCAACGGGTTCAGATGGCACGTCGCTTACTGACGCTACAAACGCTCGATTCGCCTGTGAAATTCTTGGCCGTCGCCAGTAAGGTTTTCGCCCGTGCCCCGGTCGGCCAAGGTCGTCCAAGCATGGTGATGCGAAATCCCGAGTACGGTACGGTCAGCAGCTCGCTAATCGCACTGGGCGTCAAACCTCGTGATGCGATCTACCAGTTCAGCAAGGGAGCACCGGACGAAGCCAAGTACGAAGACTTCTCGCCGATGCTGCGTGATATCCTCAGCCGAGGACTTCGCGAAGCTCGCACCAAAGCGAAAGCGACTTAAGCGTCCACCCTCATTGGGACTTCGCTTTCTGAATCAAACAAGACGGCTCGCTGTGAACCTGTTTCACCGCGAGCCGTTTTCGCTTTTGCATCACCCTGGAAATCGGAAGCAAGAAAATCAAGCACCTAGACGCTCTCGAGCTTCGTTTGGATCGAGGCGGCATAAGTGAGAAACGCCATGGCTTTGATAGCGTCGTCGGCTCGGGTCATTTTTCCGAACGCCCCTGCTTGAATTGCTTACCGCAAACTTAGACCATCTTCATCCTTGATGTAGCTAGCGTCGCCAGACGGTGGACCACGTTCTGGCGAACGTAGCTACCCTAACTCGCTCGCGAACGATCGTTGGGGATATCGCGGTTAGTCTGCGTCACCGAAGCGGCAATCGATCATGGTGGTGCCGTATTTGATTGACTAAGGCGAACGCCGTGGGCACCGATTGCAGCAGCGTGACGATGGCACTGGTGCTGCATTTCCACCGTTTGGCGACCAAGCTCGGCTGCCCACCACTGGCGTGAAGATCATTCAGCAGCAGCGCGACCATCGCAGGCTTGTCGATGTTGTGTTCGTTCATCCTTTTGACATTTCCGCAAAACCGTTCTCGAAACTCGGCTTCGATGTCCGGAAGCGGCGGGTCAAAAACGGACTTCGTACGGTATGCGACAGCCAGCGTGTACCGCAATCGCTCCAGTGCCACGTCGCGGTTTTGGGCTTGGCTTCGCCGCTCGGTCGCCTCGGCTACGATTCCCGTAGGCCGGTGCAATAGGAACGCACCGGAACTCGTTTTGTTACGGTGTTGGCCTCCTGGGCCACTACGCCGCTGGGTCCGAAGTTCGCAATCCTCAAGCAGTTTCTCGAGCGACAATAGGCTGGGGTGCGGCCCGGCGTTGATATCGATGGGTAACCGCTGCGATGGCTCGGGCATTTGAGCCGTTGTCGCTTGCCGATCCCGATCGGATTTAGATTTGGCCACGAACAAACTCGCTGATCCAGTAGACAAGATCGGCAGCGATCGCACGTGATGGCAAACGAATAACCCCCGAGCACGATGCCCCGATCGAATCCATCATCTGGTCCGACTTGGAAGGGGGCAACGGGCACAAGATTTGGTAGTTTGCTTCTTGCGTGATCGATTGCGAGTCGGCTTGAATTGCGGACACCGACTGGATCGCCGTCGAAATCACACCCGCCGACCCATTCTGCAAATGGATGCGGATCTCGGTCCCGTTGGTAATCTTGTCATGGTCGCGAGCGTCGATGCGAAAAACCGCGTGTCGCTGCCCCTGGGGACTGATTCGGCACCATGGTTCTCGCGAATCGGCGAGAGCGCCCACTTGGCCGGACAGCCAGATCGACGATGCGAGTCCGGTCGTTTCCGACTGCGGTGTTGGCGGCAACATCGTTCCCTCAATCGGTGCGACCACGTCGGTCTGATCAAGTCGGCCGTGGACATCGTCCAATAACATTTCAACCGACTTTTCCGCCGCTTGCAGCGTCGTCCACTGCGATGCCACTTGGGGGCGATCCAGCGCGGTTCGACGCGCGAGATTGCTTCGCAACTTGGCTAATCGCAATTCACCTTGCAGCCGTGCCTCTTCAATCAATTCGTGGTCTTTTGCCAACGTGGCGATCAATTGATTTGCCTGAACGTGTTGTCCCACCTCGGTCGCGACCGATTTGACTTGGCTGTCCGGTGGCAAAAACACGTTGACAGCGTCCGCCGAATCAACGATGCCGACCACGTGACGGTAGCGAGGAAGAGGCAATAACAAGGCTAACGCTAAAACTCCAACCAGCGATAGCACCACCGCGAAACGTCGCCACGAACGCACCTTCATCCAATCCCCCTCTCCTCGTAGAATTCCAAAGCTCCACTTTATTTGACGCAACATCATCGCAGCTGCCGCCAAAGTGATCACCAAGACGGCAACAAACCGCAAATGCACCGCTCCGGCGAGGCTAAGTATCAAAGTGGCAATCGCAACTAAAATTAAACTGCGGTAGATCAGCGAGGCCACGTGATAGATCGACAACGCGATGCCACGGACATCGTTACGCCGCGCGCGACCGTAATCATGGCCCGCAACGCGGCTGACTACCGTCGCTTGAAAACAGTCGCGTGCTTCGCGACGTAGATTGGTACTTCGCACCCAATCCATCAAGACAAAATAGCCGTCATACCGCATCAACGGATTGGCGTTAAAGAGCACCGTGCTGATCCCGCACACGATCATTAAATTCATCGCTAGCAGACGGATTGCCGGATCGTTCGCGGCGCACCAAACAAAGGTCGCAATCGCAGCGATGATCAACTCGACATAGATCCCCGCCACCATCACCGCCGCGCGACTCAGTGCAGAGGGCAACCGCCACACATCGGTCACATCACAATAGGGGGATGGGACACCGCAAAACAGAAACACGCCTACCGATTTGCTTCGCGCCCCCATCCGCCGACACATCACCGCGTGCGCCAGTTCATGAACCGTTTTGGTTGCTAGAAACGTCACTGCGATTAAGAGGGAATTGGTGGACGAGAGGAATTGCGGCAAGTTTTGCACGCCATGAATCCATTGCGGACTGCGTGAGATTGCCAACAGCAGCGCCGCGGCAATCAGCCCACTCCAAAGCACAATCGCAATGGGGGCGAACAAGACTCCGCTATATCCCGCCATCGATTTGGCGATCCCATCGATCGAGCCCAGCGGGATTTGAATTGCGAGTAGCGAAAACCGTCTCGGTGTGACACCAGATCGCGTCCGCGTCCAACCGGCGTGCTGCGCCTGTTTCCACAACATCGGATTGGCGTCACGACGGCTTAGTTGTTGCCACGCTCGCTCGGTGACTCGCGAGAACCGGCCGCTGACATCGTCGATCACAAGCCGCGCTGCGCGCTGCCCTTCATCGATCCGAATCGCATCCAGATCGCTGCGAATGCTCAATCGCGGCGTTTCGATAGCAGGCGTGCTGGACATCAGCATGTGTGGGAGAATCGGTGAACTTGAATCGCTGGGTTTGCCGGACACTATCGCAATGTTTCACTCAAGTAGCGAGTCGGCGCCGAAGCATTTCCTGCAACAGGTTGGTTTACAAACACCTTCATCCGCACCTCGGTTCCTGGGACCAATTGCCATCGCGACGGATCTGTCTCGTCTCGGCGATTGATCACTTCCGCATGCAATCGATAGCGAGCCCCCGCTAATACTTGCGGGTCAAGCGACAATACACTTCCGCGTAATGATTTTTCGAGACCACTGTGTGAATCGATCCAGTGCACGCTGATCGGCAACCCCTTGCATTGCCCCAAGGGCAACATCTCTTGCCGCACCAATGCGTGGACATGCAGACGATCCACACGTGCGACCGTGGCGATTGCCTCTCCTTTTTCGATCCATTCGCCGGGCGAACGGCTAATTTCAAGCACCGTCCCAGCCAACGGGCTGGTGATCTCGAGATTGCGAAGCTGGTCATCGAGCATCGCGACATCGGCTTCACGCATTTCAACTTCGACTTGGGCTTCGACACGTCGCTTCTTAGCCAACGCGACTTCTAATTCGCCACGTTCAACTGCCAAACGCAAACGGCGGAGATGGCTGAGCGGGATCGCGCCGCTAACATCTTTCTGAATCGATCGGTTGGAATCCAGTTCGGCTTCGGCTTCGGCCAATGCCGTTTCCGCGTACCGAAGTTCAACATCGTCCATCGCGGTACGACGCGCATGATCAAGTCGCAGCGTCGAAGCCCGATGCCGAATTTTCAGCGATCGATCATCCAACCGGGCGATGATGACATTGTTGTCGATCGGTTCATTCAGTTTGACGTTGACCGCCGCCACACGTCCCGACTCAACACTCGGCACATGCACTTCCTCGGCGAAGCGGACGACACAATCGGTGACCTCAATCGTGCTGTTTTCTGCAGCCAAACTGCTGCCCAGCATTGTCAAACTCGCCAAGAAACACAGCGAGCGTGATACGAGAGTGATGATCTTCATGCTGCGTTTTCCGTGGGTTGGGAACGGGCCGACCAATACAGTCCGATCGTGCTGCGAACCGCTTCAAATGCGTCAAAAAACAGCACTCCGATCGCGGGCTTGGTTTCACAGCGGAACAGGACTCGCACCGGCGATCCTGAAACCGGCCCCGCACCGAATAAGGCGCCGATGTCGTCACCGTTTTCAATACGAAGGACCACCGCTTTGGTGTCGGTGTCGTCCTTGACGTTGCGCATCGAAGGACCAAATTGCTGGACCACGGCGTTGTGATTGGGCGTTTCGCTGCCATCGATCAAAACGGCGGTGCGAAGCGTTTCCGATTTCAGTGCCGAACGGACCGAGGCAATTCGTGAGAGCGGAACGCGGGCGTCGACCAACCAAGCCGTGTTCTCGCCGATCACCTCGAGCAGTTTGTCGCCTCGTACGACGGGCCGACCGAGCAAACGCCGTCGGATTTGCCAACTATCGACCACGCCATCTTCGGTGGCACGCAATACCAGCGATTCTTTGACTTGTTTCAATATCTGCAACTGATCGTCAATCGCTTGCAATTCCTCGGCAACCAAACTTCGCTCGCTTTGAATTTGTTCGCGGCGATCACTGCGATGCGATGCAGTATCCACCAATGCCGTGGTGATCGCGGCTTGTTTTTGCAAAAGCACCGCATGCCGCCCCAGCAGCGTCGTGATCTGTTTTTCCAGTTCAGGATCGTGCATCCTCAGCAGAGCTTGCCCACGCTGGACTCGGTCACCGTGTGAGACATGGATTTGCTGAACGATCGCACTGCGTGACGCGAACAGCGATTGAACATTTTCGGGTCGCAAAGTCGCAGGGGTGGTGACGACCATTGGCACCGGCAGAAACGCGACGACCGCAATTAGAGTCAACATCGCGATCGCAAACCCTCGCGCCAACCAATTTCCGCTGCGGTGGCCGCGGCTTTGGTTCGCAAACGACACCAACCATTGGCCACCGGGGATTGCTTCAATACTTTTTCGATGGCGAATCGCAAGTCCCGCATGCTTCGCCAACCGCTGCAGATCATTTGCAATGCTTTGGCAATCGATTACTGAATCCGCGTTGGCCAAACCGACCAAACAGAGCGAATCGCCTGATTCCGCAGCGACCACAACGCGGGGCAGCAGTGGCGTGCTGGGTTTGTCATCAGAATCGTCTGCTTCCAACAACACATAGGTGTCGGGGGCATAAAAGGATTCCGCAGTCGAAACCATCTGTTTCGCCGCCGCACCGCGAAAATCGATCGCGTTGACGTAGCTCACCGCACTCAGTTGGGCCACGTCATTGCGGAGATAACAGAGTCCGACGCGATCAAATCCAAATAGATCCGAAGCGGCGTCGACCACTCTCGCTTCGATCTTTTCACGACTCGTTAATCCATGGATTGATGCAATCACGGCATCGACTTGCTCGCTTCGCTGTCGTCGGCGATGCAAGTCGCGAAGTTGATCGCTGCGCAAAAATTCGCCGGCAAGGTCGGCCATCTGAGCGACAAAACGCAAATATCCACGCTGCGTGGCGACGCCACATTCTTGTTCGAGAAAGACTTCGAGCAGATACGATTCACCGGTGCTGGCCGATTCACACTCAATCGGAACGACGGCGGCAGGGAAGTGCGTGGGATTCGCGGGCACGTCGGGATCCGAGGCATCCGGCGTAGCCGGAACCACGACGGGCTGGGCCGCGTCGCTGACTTCTAACAGCATACGATCATGCGCCGCGATCGAAGCCGCGGGAATCGAGCGGTCCGTGATCTCGCCGATGTGATGAACGACACTCATTCGGGGCGTCCCGGCTACCGCGGCGTCCGATCCGCCTGCAAACCCCGGTTCACTTACGTCGATTCGTTCACTTAATTCGATTCGCCAAATCACGACACCTTCGGCAGCCATCGCTCGTAGGATACGATCTGCCAACATACCAAAAAATTCAGCACGTGATCGCTCACTGCGAACCGCCAACGCGATCTCGCGAACCATCTCGGAAATCTCGCGCCGCGTTTCATCGACCAGCGATTCAGGAGCCCGATTGGAACGGGAGGCCGGTGATTTTTTGGACGACGGCGCAGCCGTATGCGGGCCGAGCGGCGAGCTCGCGGGCGAAAACACAAAAGGGGCGTCAGTCGTGGCCGAATTCACGGGATTGGCTTGGTTTGTGAACGAGGAACGTAGCGATGTCGCCCCGAGGCAACCATCGACAACAACTCAGGTAGCAAAACCAAGCGAATGGAGCAATGTGAATCGCGAAATGACTGCAATTCCTCGACGCGGCGGGCTGACACGCATGGGGCAATTTGCCCCGGATCTACCGCGAACTCATTTTGATACACTTCGTAAAACCACCTAATTCAGCCGCGAATCGCCGCTGGTACTTGATTTGCATTACCTAAATTCATCTTGAAATGGGCACGGTCATTTCGTTACGGCGTTACCGCCAAGCCCCCGAAATTTTTCCGCATCGATTCCCTTTTCCATGGAAAAACGAGAAACAATGTTTGAAGCTGATACCACGGACAATACGAGTGCTGGACACCCATCGCTGGACTCGCAGCTGGTCGAGGAAATCAAACGGCACGGCGAACCGATGCAGCGGTTGGCCAACGAGGTCGCCAAAACGCTGGTCGGACAACAGGTGCTCGTCCATCGTTTGTTGGTCGGACTTTTGACCGGTGGTCATTTGTTGATCGAAGGTGTTCCGGGGCTGGCCAAGACGACCGCCGTGGCGACGCTCTCGAAAGCGATCCATGCCAATTTCCAGCGGCTGCAATTCACCCCCGACCTGCTTCCGGCCGACTTGATTGGAACGCAAGTCTATCGGCCGGCACAACAAGAATTTGTCGTCCAAAAAGGCCCGATCTTTGCCAATTTGATTCTCGCCGACGAAATCAACCGGGCTCCGGCAAAAGTGCAAAGCGCACTGCTCGAAGCGATGCAAGATCGCCAAGTCACGATCGGCAGCGAAACATTTCCGCTGCCTGATCCGTTCCTCGTGATGGCCACACAAAACCCAGTCGAGCAAGAGGGAACGTACCCGCTGCCCGAAGCTCAGATGGACCGTTTTATGATGAAGGTCGTCGTCGATTATCCGACTCGCGACGAAGAACTCGAGATCCTCAGTCGGATGTCGCGAACACGCCGCGTGGACGAAGTCGTAGCGGTCACCACGCCCGAAGAGATTGTCCGTGCTCGCGACCTTGTCGACCAAGTCTTTGTCGATCGACGCATTGCCGAGTACATCGTCGATTTGGTGATGGCGACACGTAAATGCGAGGCCTACGGTTTGCCGATCACCCAGTGGATCCAGTTCGGTGCGTCGCCACGTGCGACGATCAACTTGACATTGGCCGCCAAAGCGAATGCATTCTTGCATCGCCGAGCCTACGTCACGCCTCAGGACGTCAAAGACATCGCGATGGATGTGCTGCGTCACCGTGTGATGATCACCTACGAAGCCGAGGCGGAAGAGAAAACAAGCGAACACATCGTACAAATGATTTTGGACGCGGTTGCGGTGCCCTAAGCCCGCCCGAATGTTCGATGCCACAAACCCCGTAGTGGATCTTGCTAAAGATCCCATGCGGACAGGATCTTCAGCTAGATCCACTACGTCAGCGATTGTTCCAACGCGGATCATGGTTGACTCGCCCACCGTTGACTTGTTTTTAAAGAGACTCACGAACCTTGATTCCTCCAGAAATCCTGAAAAAGATTCGTCGGATTCAAATCCGAACCTCCCACGTCGTGGACGATCTGCTGGCCGGCGGATGGCACTCGGCGTTCAAGGGGACCGGTATGGAGTTCGAGGAAGTCCGGCCGTATGCGATCGGCGACGACGTACGCAGCATCGATTGGAACGTCACGGCGCGGGCGGATCAGCCCTACGTCAAACTGTTTCGCGAAGAACGAGAGATGTCGGTCCAGCTGTTGGTCGATATCAGTCCGTCGCAAGGATTTGGAACGCAATCACAAACCAAGCGAGAATTGGTCGCCGAACTCGGCGCGACCTTGGCCTTTTCTGCGATCAAAAACAATGACAAAGTTGGTTTAACGCTATTTTCGGATCGCGTGGAAAAATCGATTCCACCTCGCAAAGGCACTCGCCACTGTTTGCGATTGATCCGGGACCTGCTGTATTGCCAACCCGTGGGCAGCGGAACCAGTGTGACGTCGGCGATTGAGCATCTCAACCGCACGTCGCACCGAAAAATGGTCGTCTTTCTGATCAGCGATTTCCAAGACACTCATTGCGAGAACACGTTAAAGGTCGCTCGTCGTCGTCACGAGATCATCCCCGTCGTCGTCCGCGACGAGCGGGAAATGACGATGCCCAATATCGGATTGGTCCGACTGCGTGATTTAGAAACCGGCCAATTGGTCACGATGGACACCAGCAGCGCCCGCGTGCGACGTGCCTATGCTGATTCCGTACAGCAGCATTTCGAGAACCTCGAGTCCTCCTTTCGACGCATGCGAATGCCCGCGATCTACCTTGAAACCGGACACGATTTTGTCCATCCACTGCAACAGTACTTCTATCATCGGGAGACACAGCGGTGAACGGATTGAATGCACGTGAAATCAGTGCACATGAACGCCAACCTCGTTTTTGCTTGCTTGCGGTCGCACGAGTAGCAATGTTCGCAATCGCGATGATGATCGGATTGACACCCCTCGATGCCGCCGACCATGACCGTCAAGTTGACGTCAACGCGACCGTCAATCGAACCGAGGCATTGCTGCTGGATCCGATCGAGTTGACGCTCACCGTGACAGCTCCCGTGGACGCGGAGATCACTTTTCCGCCAACGACCGAAGCATTGGGGCCATTTGATGTCGTCGCGGTCGAGGATTTGCCGTCGATACCGGTGCTGGATGACGCCGATTCGTCAACGCGACGTTGGACGCGGCGAATGAGACTGGAAACGATCGAAGTGGGCGAGCAGACGATTCCTGCGATCGAGATTCGTTATGTTCTTCGCGATGCAGCCAACTCGCAATCAGGTCTCGTTCGCAGCAAACCGATTCCGATCCAAATCAACAGCGTCTTAACGAGCGAGGATAACCCCACGACGTTTCGCCCGATGAAACCCGCGTTGCCGATTCCTTCGCAATCCGAATCGACACCGATTGGGTGGCCCGCGATCGCAGCCGGATTGATAGCCCTTGCCTTCGTTGCATTTCTGGTCAAACGGCGGATGAAAAAGCCCGTCACGCCAAAGCAGTGGGCATCGCGACGCTTGGCCTCGCTGAAGCAGCGTCACGAGGCCGGACAAATCAACGACCGATCGGCCTACCTCGAACTTGCCGAGATCGCTCGCGATTTCGTCATCGCTTGCGAAGGCATGAACCCCACCGTGATGACCACCGACGAAGTCGTTCGCTTCGTGACATCAAAATCATCGCTTGCCAGTGAACATCAAAACCGTTTGAACGCATGGTTGATGGACGTTGAACAAACCAAATTCGCACCGCATCAGTTGGCGCCGGAGGAAATCAAACCAAAGGTGCACGACGCGACGAATTTTGTGCATGAATTGCTGGACAATTCGTCCGGTTCGCCAGTCGCGTCCGGCAGCAGGGAGGACGTGTGATGTTTGAAAGTCCTTGGTTCCTATTGTTATTGGCTTTGGTACCGCTGCTTGGCTGGAGCATGTTTCGGCGACGACAATCGTGGTCGATTGGATTTAGCTCGACCCACAGCATCGCGGGGATTCGGCCAACGTGGCGTCAACGGTTGGCGTGGCTGCCTGAGTTCCTGACGCTGTTGGCGTTGGTTGCGATGATCATTGCCTTAGCGCGACCACGGGTGGGCCGCGAGCAAACCGTCATCGATTCCGAAGGGATCGCGATGGAAATGGTCGTTGACCGCAGCGGCAGCATGCAGGCGATGGATTTTAAGATCGATGGAAACCATGTCGATCGTTTGACCGCAATTAAAAACGTGGCCGCAAGCTTTGTCAAAGGAGACGAAGAGGAAGCGGATCAAAATGGAATCGCCGGCCGCGCCAGCGACTTGATTGGCTTGATCACGTTCGCCGGATTCGCTGACGCCATCACACCCCCGACGCTGGATCATGCATTCCTACTTGAACAACTCAATCGAGCCGAGATTGTGACGCAGCGCCGCGAGGATGGGACCGCGATCGGCGATGCCATCAGTTTGGCGGTCGAAAAACTGCAGTCATTGGAAACGGGCGACAAAGAATCGGTTAAAAGCAAAGTCATTATTTTGATGACCGATGGCGAGAACACCGCGGGTGAGTTTGACCCGATCCAGGCCGCCGAGCTGGCCAAGACGATGGGAATCAAAATCTACACGATCGGGGTTGGCACCAAGGGACGAGCACCGTTTCCGTCGCGGCATCCCTTTACTGGCGAATCGACCGTGCAGTGGATGAACGTCAACATCGACGAAGACACGCTGCGAAAAATCGCGGAAACCACCGGAGCCGAATACTTTAGGGCCACCGACACTCAGTCGCTCGAAGCGATCTACGAAGCGATCGATGAACTCGAGAAAACGAAGATCGAATCGCATCAATTCACGGACTACCGCGAATTGGCGGTCCAGCCGTTCACCTGGAACGCGATCACATTTCCACCGATTGCCCTTTGTGCATTTTTCTTGATCGCCGCCAGCGTGATGGTCAAGTATGTGCTGATTCGAGCGTGGGTGTAACGGAAGAACGCATGAGGATTCAAGCAATGGAAATTCAATACGGCAACCCTTTCGCACTGAATTGGCTGTGGCTAGCACTGGCGTGCGTCGTCGTGATCGTCTGGGCTGCGGTGCGAATGCGCGCGAAATTACGCCGCTTTGCGACCGCAAACTTCAGCTCACAATTGCTGCCACCGCACCATCGTTTGCGTATTGCCGTACGCACGGTGCTGTTGCTGTTGACGTTCTTGTTTCTCACGATTGCACTGGTCGACATTCGCTGGGGCAAAGTGTGGCGAGAGGTTCCTCAGAAAGGAATCGAGGTCATGTTTGTGGTCGACGTATCTCGGTCAATGCTGGCCGAAGACGCGACGCCAAACCGGCTGAGCCGAGCCAAACAACAAATCAACGACATGCTCGATGTGATGGCGGGGGACCGCGTCGGATTGGT
The DNA here is from genome assembly GCF_041583735.1 of Novipirellula sp. Lineage (NCBI taxonomy): Bacteria > Pseudomonadati > Planctomycetota > Planctomycetia > Pirellulales > Pirellulaceae > Novipirellula > Novipirellula sp. The sequence goes on along the minus strand of NZ_JBFHFD010000002.1, from coordinate 41,590 downwards.
CGTGTTTGCCGGCGAAGTACGCCAAATCGTGCCGATGACCAACCACTACGACGATTTTCGTCGCTCGCTGAAAGAGGTGGGAACGCATTCGATCCGCCGAGGTGGGTCGCGTTTAGGGGATGCGATTCGGGTGGCCAGCAAAGGATTCTTGAGCAAGACCAACGATCATAAGGCGATGGTGATTCTGACCGACGGCGAAGACCAAGAGAGTGAACCGCTGAAGGTTGCCAAACAAATTCATCAGGACCAGGGCGTTCGTATTTTCACGATTGGATTGGGCAACATGAGCGAAGGCGCGAGGATTCCTGCAGGCACCAACGGCGATTCCAACTACGTGACTTACGACGGTCAACAAGTCTGGTCGAAACTCGATGGAGCAGTTTTGCAAGCGGTGGCAACCGAAACCAACGGAGCCTTCATTCCCGCCGAAACCAAACAAGTCGACATGGCGAGTGTTTATCACCAATACGTCGCCAAAGTGGAACAGCAACAATTTGAAACCGCCAAGATCAATCAATACGAAGCCAGATTCCAGTGGTTTGTTGGTTTGGCACTGATCAGCTTCCTGTGCGAAGCCGTTATGACTTATTGGTTGCCGACATCCTCGGATGATCCAGTGCAAGCGGGGGGACAAGCAATATGAATGTGATCAAGACTTACCTGCAAATCATGTTGATCGTAGGCGTGGTGAACACGATTGCTTTTGCCGGCGAAGCCGTCCCTTCGGATGCGCAGCGTTACAACGAAGCCGTACAACAGTATACCGCTGGTGAAACCGAGCGCGCAAGCGAAACGCTACAGCAGCTCAGTGGATCGGATCACGACGAGATCGCGGCCCGGTCTCGCTACAACTTGGGAAATGTCCGCTATGCCGAAGCGTTAAAGATGCTCGAAAGCGATAAAGGTGATCCGGTAACGGCTGTCGGATTGCTCCAAGACGCAGTGAAACATTATCGCAGCGCCCTGGGAATTACACCGACGGACCAGGACGCCCGCGCGAATATCGAATTAGCCATGCAACTAATCTCGCATATTCAGCAACAGCAAAACGAGCAAAAATCGCCCGAGCAACAGCAAAAAGAACAAGAACAGCAGCAACAGGACCCGCAACAACAAAACGAGCCCGACAGCGAACAATCCGAGTCGAAACAAGATCCCTCGCCGTCCAATGATTCGGATCCACGAGACGAATCGAAGACCGAAAAGTCCGAGGGACAGCAATCACAGGATGCTGGCCAGGAAGGCGACTCGGATTCGAATTCCGAAGCTCAGCCGAGCCAGGACCAAAACCAAGGTTCGGCAGAGAACAATCCTTCACAATCCGATGTGGACGACGGCCAAAGCGAAACATCCGAATCCGCAAACCGCGCCCCAAGCCAGTCCGGCGACTCGCAATCGATGCCGCCGGATGCGGATTCGGGTGCCGACAACCCTCCGGAAAATCCTGCCTCGGATCAGTCGTCGCCCCATCAACCCCAAAACAATGTCGCATCCGATGACAACCGCGATGCGGATCCGAGTGACGCGGAACCGCAACCGACCGAGGCGGCTGAATCCGATCCTTCAAAAACCGAAGGAGAGCTTTCTGCCGTCAATGGTCAAAACGAAAACGATGCGGCGGACAAGGATGATCCCCAGAAACCAACCGCGATCGGCGTCATGACCAAGGACGAAGCCCAAAAAATGTTGCAAGCGATTCGCGATCGCGAGATGCTGCGACGCATGCAAACCGAACGTGAACAACGACGCCGACAAGTCCCTGTCGATAAGGATTGGTAAGCCATGAAAAACGTTACACCTCTTTTATTGATCGGTTTATCGCTCGCGTTTGTCTCACTATGCAGTGGCAATGCCACCGCTGGCGACGTGCGTATCGGAATCTCGGCACAGGAAACCTATGTCGGGTATCCGGTGACACTGCAGATCGAATTCAGCAATGTTGCTAAGCATGAAGCGCCCGAACTGCCCGAAGTCGATGGACTGAAGATTGAATCCACGGGGGCTCCCTCGCAAAGCACTCAAGTTTTCACCATCAACGGGCGTCGATCCATCAACGAATCGTTCACCTATTCCTACGCCATCACCCCTGAACGTGCGGGTGAGTTTGTCATTCCGCCACTGACGGTGTCTTACGATGGCCGCAAACAATTGACTGAAAGCGTTCGGTTCTCGGCGACCAAAAGCGAAGTGGGCGATTTGGCTTTCGTCGAAATCACAGGCGATCGGCCTAGTGTTTATGTGGGGGAACCGATCCAGTTGACGCTTAAAATCTGGATCAAGCCCTACCAAAACGAAGATTTCCGAGTGACGCTTTCCGAAGGCGATATGTGGAGCTTGATCAGCCGGCAAACCGATTGGGGCCCGTTCACCGATCGCATGAACGAATTGGCGGACAACAACCAGCGTCCCGGCGGCGAGCGGGTGCAACGTGAAAGTGACGATGGCACGACATCGACTTATTACTTGTATGAAATCGATGCCGAAATCTATCCGCAACACGCAGGATCGATCGATGGGTCCAACTGTCGAATTGTCATCCGCTACCCCACTGAACTAAAACGCTCACGAAGCCCGCTAGATGATTTTTTTGGCAGCGGATCTCCGATGTCAGGGTCGAGCATTTTCGATGATGCCTTCTCGTCGTTTGGCCCGCGTTTGTCAATTTCGTCGGTTCGCCCAGTGATCGTTGATGCAAACGTTTCTCCGATTGAAATCAAACCCATTCCAAATCAAGGCCGTCCTGCGAATTATCGCGGGGCCGTCGGTGACTATAAAATCTATACACAAGCCACGCCGACGACCGTAAACGCAGGCGATCCGATCACGCTGAATATTGCCATTCGCGGCGATGGCCCCATGGATCGTGTCCAACCGCCGCTGCTGAATGAACAGCAAACGCTGACCAAGAAATTCAAAGTAGCAGATGAATCGTTGGCGGGTTTTGTTGACGGAAACCAAAAGCTGTTTACCACCACGATTCGCCCGCTTTCGGAATCCGTGAGCGAGATTCCGGCGATCAAGTTCAGCTTTTTCGATCCTCGCAAAGAGAAATTTGTCACCGTTCAAAGCAAACCGATTCCCGTCGAGGTTTCCGCAGCCGAGACATTGTCTTTTGACAAAATCGTTGCCAACCCCGATTTACCCCGCAACGATGCAGAACGATCCGACGACGATCCGGTGGCCTCGGTTCCATCCATCTATCCTGCCGACGACTTCCTCGATTCGCAATCAACTCACACCACGTGGAATCCATTGGTTTTGACCGCGATTGCGCTGCCTCCGCTTGCGTTCGCGTTTTCGTTATTGTTCGCACGCCGAGGCGTCGTTGCCTCGGGCGTTCGTTCGCTGATGCCGCTAAAACATTTCGAAAACGCCTGTGCGGCCGCCACCTCGCCTCGCGAGTTAAGCTTGGTGATGCGTGAGTTCTTGGCGTCGTATTGGAAGCTCGATCAAGCCAGCGAAATGGTGGTGGTGGGACAGTTGCGGCGAAATGGAAATCGCGAACTCGCAGTGCGACTGGAGAGCTGGTTTGATCGATGTCGGCAAGCCGAGCACGGTGTTTTGTTTTCCGAGTTAGCAACCGAAGATCCTCGCAGTTTGCCAAGTTTGAAGCGTGAAGCGAGCCAGATCGCTGAAGCATGCGTGGACCGAAAAGCGAATCGGGCTGCGAAAACGATGCAGGCTCAGGCGGGCCGATCAAGCACCGTGCTGCGTTCATTGATCGGAATCGCAGTGGTGAGCTGCGGACTGACACAATCGGCGTCCGCTGAAGATGCCCCGTCATCCGGCGCTGTGTCGATGACTCGCCAGCAGCAACATGCCGTTTTGAGTGAAGCGGACGGGCTGTACCATCGCGCCGCCGAAGCGATCACGAGTGATCCCGAACAAGCGAATGCGAACTTTGCTGCTGCGGCCGCCAAGTACCAAATCGTCGTTGATTCAGGGGTCCAGAACGCCAAGCTGTCCTACAACCTTGGAAACAGCTATCGAATGAGCGGATCAAAGGGCATGGCGGTGGCCTCTTATCGGCAAGCGATTTTGCTCGATCCGGATAACCCCGTATTTGCAGCAGCACTTCGTCAAACGCTGCACGAGATCGACTCGGCCAATGACACCTCCGAAACCTCCCTCGACGCACGAAGCATCACGCGTCAATCCGTGACAATTCTCTTTTCACACGTGCCACGGTCCTGGGTGTTGTGGAGTGGCATTGCTGTTTGGGCGGTTGCCTGGTTGATGCTGGTCCAGCGAGGTTTCCCGCAACTGTGGTTCGGCGATCATCGCATCGGACGAGCTTGGCCGGTGGGATTGATTCTATGTTCGCTGGTCCTCGCAGGATCGGTAGCCGCCCACGACTGGACGCTTCGCAACCCGCAAGCGGCAACCGTGGTGGTGGCCAAGGCGAACATGCACTTATCCGACGATGCGACTTCACCGGAGGTCGGCAGACCGCTCGCCGAAGCAAGCGAAGTGATCGTGAGCAAACGCCGAGGCGACTGGGTCAAAGTCACCTCGATGGACCAACGTTCCGGATGGCTACGAAGCGACGAAGTCCGCTAGTTGGCTGGGAGTCCCCCGTAGCGAAAGTCGTCAAGACTCTCGATGTTGCGTAGTGGATCTTGCTAAAGATCCCTCCACAAACATCCACATCCATTTCGCATCAACGTTCATCAATGCGCCGCTCGCGCGTGAGCGGCCGGGTCCCGCGCACTACCCGGTGCCTTACGGCCCACGGCTCACTCTGCGATTGGCATTTCGATTGGTCAAACGACACGGAAAGCGGTCGGGATAGGCCGGAGCCCGATACATTGTCTGCCGTCATGTCACGTTCCGGATGGCTGCAAAGCAACGAAGTCCGCTAGCGATGGCGTCCCCCGTAGCGAAAGTCGCGAAGACTTTCGTCAGCCCTCGATGGATCTTGTTGATTTTGTGAGCCGCTCGCGCGTGAGCGGCCGGGTCCCGTGCATTACTCGGTGCCTTACGGCCCACGGCTCGCTCTTCGATTGACATTTCGATTGGTTAAGGAGCACGGCAAGCGGTCGGGATAGGCCGGAGCCCGATACATTGTCTGCCATGGCTGCGCGGCCACGGTTACGTTGTTTTTGACCAACAAAGGCCAGCGGCCGACACCTCCGGCGCGAATTTGTGTCGGCCGCTGGCCTAAAGAATCAAATCACGGCCGCTTGCCCCAGACTCGCTCACTTGTAACTTTTCAAAACTTTTTAGTCGACACGAGTCATCGGAGCCCTTAATTTGGTACCCATATCGATTAGGCATCGAGTTGGTACGCGCGAGAACCAACATGAGATGGACCACAAAAGCAATCTTCAAGTCACGACAATGATGAAAACGGTACTCTGCAACTTATCCGCATGGCTGTTGGTGGTCACGACATTTACGCCGCAAGAAACAAATGCCGCGCCACCGATCGCCAAGGCGAAAGACGTTGAATTTACGGTGACTTATTCAGCGGACACGCTCGCTGTCGGCGACATGCTCTATGCACAAATCTCGATCAAAAACATTACAAACACTCCTGTTCGGATTCGGAACTTCCTGCGTCTGGTCATTGTCGCAACGACGCCTCATGTGAGGGAAATAGTCGAGGGCTATGGCGAGATTCCCGGTGGCGTAACCTTCCTGGAAATTGCGCCGAACGAGAGTTTCACATTCGAGCGTTGTTTGGACTTATACGGCAACGATCATCGCGACGATGGCTCATTTGATCCATTTGATCCGACGCTGAGCGGACAAAAAATGACACTGACGGCCACCGCGATGACCACGATTCACGGCGATGTTGGGAGGGAGGGCGTCACCGACTGGAGAAACCACGCCCTGAAAGCAACCGATGAAATTACTTTTACATCGCCGTTAATGTCTCGGGAATCGTACGAGACGCTGATCAAGAACGCATCTCAAAAAGCAATTCCCAACCCTTTTGTGACGATTTTTCCTCAAAGCCTTCCCAGCAGCGCCTATCTATTTGCATGCCCCAGAAATGACTTGCGTGTTTGCAACGCTTTGATGGACACATTGCCGGTCGCCGCTAGCTCACGACGCGCAGCGATGATCTTTTTAGCGGTTAATGAGTTCGCCCAAACAAAACGCATCAACGTCGAGTACAAGGCATTGATGCAAATTACTGCTGCACTTCAAAATTGCCCTGAAGTGGAGCGTAGTTTTTGGTTATCGACGATCATTCATGAACTTGAATCCGAAACTCTCCAGCTCCAAAAGGGTGTGCCAAAGGAAAAAGCGGAGTTGTTTCGCAAACACTTTGACAAAAGCCCGAGTTCATAACTTCGCAGCAAACGCGATCGAGGTTCATTCTTGCGTTTGACACCTTGATTGGCGCACCGACTAAAAACGATTTTTGAGTTCATTGATGTCGCTTTCGTATAAGCTAATTTGTTTCATTCTAAGCTTCATGACACTGCACACGACGTTCGGTGGCTCACTGGATGACGTGATGATGGACGTTGCATTGTCGGAATCATCCGTCGTTGATGGTGACGTGGTTTTTGCCAAGATCACGCTGACCAACTCGGGATCGTCCGCGGTCGAATTTCAGACGATTGATCCACTACGTCATCTCGACGTGACGAGTCGTGAATTGATCGCGGCGCCTTATGCAATTGTCGGACATCGAGCCATTCCCGACGGTGAACTTCAGAGAAACGATGTCACACGACTCAATCCAAAGGAAGGCTTGTCTTTCCTGGTCATGGTCCGAATCTTGGCTGAAGAATTCTTACACGGGAAGAGGGAGCCTCAAGCAATCCACTTGGAATTTACTGCCCGACTTTTGCGTACTCCCGACGAATTGTCCAAGGACAAAGATCCCCATCTGGGAGAGGTGCGTGCAAAGATTGTTGGGCAAATCGTGAGTGTTCCGATGGTTGCCGCGCTGCTTCGCAATCATCGGTTCCTTGCATTCAATCCCGAATGGGTCATGGGCGATATTCACGGTGGATTAACCGTCGAGAGACTTCGTTTCTCGTCACAACGGTTCATCCCGCATCCAGGTATGTTGAATAGTCCTGCCTTTCCGCTGAAGAACTTGGCACGGTGGCAAGAATTTCGCGATGAGCTTTTAATCCCAGACTCCGTTCTGTATCGACTTGCATCGAACTCATTAGCCTACGACGCTATTCGTCAAAACGCGAAACTCAGCGATGCGGAATGCTTCCAGAGGATTCGGAACCTTATCCAAGAGTCTCCGCCAATGGAACGATGGTGGATGCTCGATCAAATACACCAAGACCCTAAGCTAAAACACAGACGTGATTTAGTTGCAAAAATTGAAGCGGTGCTTGACGCATATCCGCTGGACAATATCCAGGGAGCTGAACCGCAACCCATCAGAAAGCTGCCCTCTCAATCACTGCAAGTCGATATCGAATTGTCAGAACATCAGATCATTGATGGAGACCTATTGTTCCTTGAATTGAACTTTACCAATCAAAGCGATGGTAAAATTTACATCCATTACTTCTGGCTTGAAAAGAGTCTGGAGGTGCGGTTCCCCAGCAGTGCGGACCGACGTTCGATGGTCATAAGCGACTTGCTGTGGGATGACGGCTACTCGTTGGGCGAAACGTATCAGCACATTCTTGTCCAGCCGAGGGCAACGTGGCAAAAGACTGCACTGATTCGTTTGCCCTCACTTTTTCCTCAACTGGCGAATGCGTTTAAGGGTTCACCGCGTTTGCTTGAAGTCGAGATTTCACTGCGACTCTATTCGTCAGCGGCAGAGTTCCCCAGAAGAGAGGTTTTACAATCGCTTGGTGAAATCACGGGGAAGCGACTTTCACTGCCGCTTTATGGAAATATCCTACGTGACAAGAATCCCAACCCGCAAGCGATTCAGCAAATTCACGGTATTCAGCGATTCGTTTACGCAGGGGGCCATGCGTTTGGAGACAATTACAAACTACAGCAAACGGTTCCACTTTTCCGCAAGGCCGAGTTTCCACTCAAGCCGTTACCCATGTGGAAATATCTTCGAGAAAATTCGATACGTGATGATACAGTGCTGGCGAGGCTGATTGATACTTCAATCGACTACGAAAGGATTACCGATGAAAATGAAGATTGGAGAACTCAACACGCCCAAATTTTGGAATTGATCAAAGACTCGCCCCGAATCGAAAAGAAATGGTTGTACTATTTCCTCTCGCACGACCTGTCGGCTCGGATGGATCTTAACGTGACCGAGCACATCGAGTTCTATCAGTTGCAACGCGAAACCGAAGCATCATTAGTTCCAGCGCCGTCCGCGACCCAGTCGGAACCGGCTGGAGACCTGAGTGAATAAGGACCGCCGGAAAAAGATGTTGCGTTTGAAGTAGGGGCGGTTCCCACCGACCGTTCTTAATAGCCCAGTCGAGTCGTGCGGTTGGAATCCATAGTCGCGGTAGCGACGTCAGCACCTAGCCCACGGCGTGAGCCGTGGGTAAATCGAAGCCTAAGACGTGCGAGTCGCGATAGCGACGGCAGGATCGGACGGTCTGGTTCTGCGGGCTGACGCCCGCAGCTAGGTGCTTTCGTCGCTATCGCGACTGCCCCCCGGTTACCTTGCCGACAAACTACGAAACCGCTCTACGAGTGGCGACGCAACACGCACGAAACTCTCTAACAGTTTCGCTACGTTATGTTGTTTTTGACCGACAAAGGCCAGCGGCCGATACACCCGGCGCGAATTTGTGTCGGCCGCTGGCCTGTTGGCGACAGGTCGCCTTTTAAAACCGTTGGCTCACGCCAACGGCAGTTCACGTTCCGGCCTCCGGCCTAAAGAATCAAATCACGGCCGCTTGCCCCAGGCTCGATCACCTGTAACTTTTCAAAACTTTTTAGTCGACACGAGTCATCGGAGCCCTTAATTTGGTTCTGATGTCGATTAGGCATCGAGTTGGTACGCGTGAGAACCAACATGAGATGGACCACGAATGCGATCTTCAAGACAAGACAATGATGAAAACGGTACTCTGCAACTTATCCGCATGGCTGTTGGTGGTCACGACATTTTCGTCGCAACAGACAAATGCCGCGCCACCGATCGCCAAGGCGAAAGACGTTGAATTTACGGTGACTTATTCAGCGGACACGCTCGCTGCCGGCGACATGCTCTATGCACAAATCTCGATCAAAAACATTACAAGTACTCCTGTTCGGATTCGGAATTTCCTGCGTCTGGTCATTGTCGCAACGACGCCTCATGTGAGGGAACTAGTCGAGAGCTATGGCGAAATTCCCGGTGGCGTAACCTTCCTGGAAATTGCGCCGAATGAGAGTTTCACATTCGAGCGTTGTTTGGACTTATACGGCAACGATCATCGCGACGATGGATCATTTGATCCATTTGATCCGACGCTGAGCGGACAAAAAATGACACTGACGGCCACTGCTTCGACCACGATTCACGGCGACATTGGGAGGGAGGGCGTCACCGACTGGAGAGACCACGCCCTGAAAGCAACCGATGAAATCACCTTTACATCGCCGTTAATGTCTCGGGAATCCTACGAGACGCTGATCAAGAACGCATCAAGTGAGGGCACACGCGAAACTTTTGTCACTAACTTTTCTCCGAAAGTCTCCGGAAGCGCTCGTCTATACTCGAACCCTCGCGACGACTCACGTGTTTGTAAATTAGTAAGCGAAACCTTACCTGCGGATTCCAGTTCGCGTCGGGCTGCAATGATTACTTTGGCGGTTAATGAGTTCGCCAAAACAAAGCGCATCAACGTCGAGTTCAATGCATTGCGACTAATCGCGACTGCACTTCAAAATTGCTCTGAAGTGGAGCGTGCGTTTTGGATGTCGACGATCAATCACGAACTCGAATCCGAGACGCTGCAGCTTCGAATGGGTGTGCCAAAGGAAAAAGCGGAGTTGTTTCGCAAACACTTTGACAAAAGCCCGAGTTCATAACTTCGTAGCAAACGCGATCGAGGTTCAAACCGAGAGTGTGTCGCCCGCTGGGCTATGTTTCCCCACCTCCGCTAGCCGGTGACTCACGCCACCGGCAGAGGGCGTGTCGGCCTCCGGACTGTAATCATTGTTACTAAATCAGCAGTCACTAACAGCAGTCACTAAGTCAGGTGAGGGGGCGACCGCGCAACATTGCGTGTAAGTGGCCTCGACTTGCTCGGTCGGCCCTCACCCGAGCATCGCTGAAGGCTCTGCTCGACCTCTCCCAAACTGCGTTTGGGAGAGGTGACAGTACGCTCGCGCCACGCCGGATTTTGTTTCTGCAACCTCGGATGTTGGGCAGAGGTGACAGAAAACATCCGTGAGAAACCGTGCTGCTGGTCCGTCCCAGCAAACCCGGCAAACGGTAAAATCAACGAATAACATCGCCTCCGGGGTTACGCATTTCGTTCAGCAGCAACACAAGCCAGCCAATCTTTCTATGATTGAGATACCCGAAATAATGACGCTCGCCGTATTTCGTGAGTTGGCGGACCTTGGCGAGCGGGTTGGCGAGCGAGAGCAGTACCACGACGCAATGGCTGCGGATCGCGAGACGCCTTCTCGGATGGCATGAACCACATCCACACATTGTGCGCGTCGACGCGGGTCCACTTCGAGATGTATGGCACGGATGGTCTTGAACCAATGACAGACACCGAACCGCATGAATTGAAAGCCACAGAACTGCGACTGCTTGGTCACTTCTATCAAAATGACTTTCGCCTCGTACTGCATAAAGGCCCAGCTTCTGTTGACATCGGCCCTCCGCTGTCCACGTGGAGATCAATGGCAATCATGATGGCACTGATTGGTCTGATCTACGCTGGTTTCATCTGGATCGCAATCGCCAGCGACGCCGGCGAGAAGTTTGGCCCCATGATTTGGGTGCTGCTATTGATGATCGGCATTCTTGCAATAGCAGGCCCCGTAGTCGGACATCAACTCCGGCTACGTTACTTGCGGTCTCGGTGCCCCCTTGTGTCGTATTGTTTTGCAAACTCCACCGTTTCGATCCTTGGCGGCCAATCTGTTTTCGACCGCGACGAAATTTACGCACTCATCGGTCTGACGCTTCGGGATTCGCACGGCGAATCGAAGTCGGAACTTCAATTGATGGTCCATCGTGATCACTCTTTTGTGCCGCACTTGATCACGACGGATCTTTCTGGATCGGCCCAGGCAAGTTACGGCCAAATCTTGCGAGAGTTCCGAATCGCAACGGGAGTGCGGACGATGATCGCGGAGCCTGAAGGGCTGCTGAACCGCGGTCCCATCCAGCTTACCGAACTGACGTGAAGCGACGGCCCCTACTAGACGGCCCCTACAATGCGCACGAAGGCCCCACCGGCGAACCACTATCCACTCTGAAAGAAACTCAAAATCCCATGACCACTCCACAACAGATGCGTGACAAGAACATTGCGTTGCTAAACCAGCGAGGATTCAAGCCTGCAACCTGGATGCCGCTTCCAGCCGCTGTTGGCGACGTTTCCGAGGAAACCGGATTCGCCGGAGGAACGTTACGGCCGGAGATGGAGATCGCAACACGGTTGCTCTGCCATTGCGCCGTATTCGCTTGGGGCTCCGCGCCTTCCGAATTCGAGCAACGCGTGACTCAGTTCATTACCAACAATGAACTTCGCAGATCGATGACCGATAGCGAACTGCACATCATTGATTTGTCGATGGACGATGCACGCGCGGATTACGCCCATCTGGTTGGATGGAGGCTAGAAAACATGTGGTCACTTGCTTGGATTCTCGGCGTCGCGGAGGAACCTTCTGCGACAAATGGCCAATTATCTGAAGAGACAAGCGGTGCATTGCTGTCGCTATTTCTTCCCGGTTTCACCGCCACAGCCGAATCGCTACTGAGCCAAGGACAAACTCAATCCGTCGAGACTGTGATTGAAATGGAGGACCGCTTCTACCTGGCACATAACGCAGTTCGCAGCGGCCAGTTGGGCAAGGCGGGCATGTTGCCCGACGACTTTGATCCCGTTGCCGATGGTGGAGCTATTCACGAACGAAGGCACAGTCTGACATGGTCACTGGCGCCGGAAGCCGAATGGGATGAAACCGACCTGAGCACGTAACGTTTACCGAACATCAAATGTGACGGGACGCTTGCCGCAATCCTTTAGCATACGTGCGCAGAAAACGGATCGTGATTGGAATCGTCTCTCAACAATCCATTTTCGACGCGTCTCGCTTCCCCCCAATCCGACTCGACGATCATCCGTCGAGTACGTTTGAGGCATTCGCCGATGGCGGTTCGATGACAACATCGGCAACGATTGCTTTCGCTGCGGCATCCGCCAGTCGCGAATGCGCTACACGCTAGCGTCGAATTAGCTTGGCACGAAACTCTTTGCGTGAGCTTCGCGTTTAGCGAGTTCCAAGTCGTGCTCGGTCATGATGCGTGCGAGTTCTTCGAGATCCGTTGCGGCCTCCCAACCCAGTTTTTCTTTTGCTTTGCTGGGATCACCAAGCAACAACTCCACTTCCGCAGGCCGGAAGTAACGGGGGTCGATTTCAACGAAATCTTCGTAATCCAAATCGAGCTGCTGGAACACCAATCGGGCAAAATCGCGAACCGTCTCGGTGCGGCCTGTCGCGAGCACGAAATCATCAGGCTCATCATGCTGCAAAATTCGCCACATGCCTTCGACATAATCTTTGGCATAACCCCAGTCACGCTTGGCATCGAGGTTGCCGAGATACAATTTCTTTTGCATGCCGACTTTAATGCGCCCCGCGGCTCGCGTGATCTTTCGTGTTACAAACGTTTCACCACGACGCTCAGATTCATGATTGAACAGAATCCCGTTGCTGGCGAACATATCGTAGCTCTGTCGATAGTTCACGGTTTGATGAAAGGCAAACACCTTTGCACATGCGTAGGGTGATTGAGGATTGAAGGGTGTCAGTTCGGTTTGCGGCGTTTGCAAAACATCGCCGTACATTTCACTGCTACTGGCTTGATAAACCCGAACCTGCTTCTTTTTGTTCAACAAACGAGCGGCCTCGAGAACGTTCAATGCTCCGACGCCTACCGTTTGCAGCGTGTACACCGGTTGGTCAAACGAGACGCGAACGTGGCTCTGAGCCCCCAAGTTGTAAATTTCGTCAGGTTCAATTTCCAGCACCAAATTCGTCAACGCTTGACCGTCGGTCAAGTCACCGTAATGCAAACGAAGTCGCGAATCTTCGTGAACGTCTTGGTAGATGTGCTCAATTCGCTCTGTCGAAAAGGTGCTACTACGGCGTACCAGCCCGTGCACGGTGTAACCTTTTTCGAGCAGCAGTTCCGCAAGGTAGCTGCCGTCTTGACCGGTAATTCCGGTGATCAATGCGTTTTTGGTCATGTCTGTATCGGAGATTAGTTGGGTTACGAAATAGGGGTGACGTGATGGAGTGTTATTGGATTGAAGTGAGAAATTAGACCGAACGCATTTGTCCCGATTCCACTTCGTTCAAAAAGTGATCGTACGTTGTTTTCAGTCCTTGAGCGAGTTCGATTTTGTGCTTCCAGCCCAAGGCGTTCAGCCGCGAAACATCACTGCATTTGACCGGAGTGCCGTCCGGCTTGGAGGAATCAGTCTTGATTTCCCCCTGATAGCCAACGGTATTTGCCACAAGCTGCGCCAGTTCAAGGATCGATAGATCGACCCCGGTTCCTACATTCGCCCAGTCGGGTGGGTTTTGTTGTGTCATCAAAAATGCCAGCGCATCGGCCAGATCATCAACATACAGAAACTCGCGTCGAGGCGTTCCGGTACCCCAAATCGTGACGCTCTGAAGACCTTGTTGTGCCGCTTCATGAAATCTTCGCAGCAACGCGGGCAAGACATGGCTGTGCTGAGGATGGTAATTGTCACCGGGGCCGTACAAATTCGTCGGCATCGCGCTGTGAAACATCACGCCATGCTGGCGGCGATAAAATTGACACAGTTTTAAACCGGAAATTTTGGCCAACGCGTACGCTTCATTGGTCTTTTCAAGCGGGCCTGTCAGCAGAGCGTCTTCTCGAATCGGCTGCGGACAATCGCGTGGGTAAATGCACGTGCTGCCGAGAAACAGGAACCGCTTGACCCCGGCCGCATAAGCCGCGTTGATCGCAAAGGTCGACATCAGCAGATTGTCGCCCAAGAATTCGACGGGATAAGTGTCGTTTGCTAGCACTCCACCGACACGTGCGGCCGCAAAAATCACGGCATCGGGACGTTCTTGAGCGAAGAAATCCTCAACTGAACTCTGGTTCGTCAAGTCGAGCGAATCACGTGTCGCGGTCAAAACTTGACAATTTTTTTCACTCGCCAACCGTCGGCACACCGCTGAACCAACCATGCCACGATGGCCCGCAACGTAGATTTTCCCGTTGATTTCAGTCATGTCGCGAAAAGGTGTCTCGAGAAGCGGAGTGGATGGCAGGGCAATTTAGCGTACTGATAGCAACTTTGCACCTTTGAGCCAACACGAACTTAAGTTCGCAAAATAGTACATAAAAACCACTCCTACGGGTTGGGGGGAGTGGCGACTTCTCGTCTTTTTGTAGCGATCGTAAGAGCATTGTGAACTGAGCCGATTGGATCGCCGATGCTAGTCTACAACGGCCGTAGAGAATTGCCATGGTTGGCAATCGTAGTGGAAACGCCCGTCCTTGTTCACTTCTCCCGCTAATTCAAGATGAGATCGGGATGCGTAAAGACGTCAAAAGGTCATTGGTTTTCTGGCCTCTCCTCACCTCAGTGATCGTTGTCATGGTCTCGTGGCTCGGAACCACCTCGTGGTTTAGCGAGTTTACCACGCCAGCGAGAACGCTGGTATCGTCCCCGCCGACCGCGGCAAACGCGGCAGCCCGCGGCGCCGCGATCAACGCCCCAACGTCGCCGATTGCCAAGCCGGTTTCGCGTGCAGTGGCAGCAGAGACCGATCCGAATATCAACGTCCTGGACACCCCACTTGCTCCTCCCGCCGTCGACGTTACGGTGGTCGAACGCGTCGAGCATGGATCACGTGGGATGCGTTTGCCGTTGCGGCTGGAACGCGAAATGATCTCACCAACCGCCTCGATCGCTACCAGCGAGCTGCCAACCGAATTGCCCGAGGAAGAACTCTCCTCTCCCCCCGCGTCCGCAACTGCGGAACTTTTGAACGAGCCGTTGAATGAGCAGTTGAGCGTCGCGGCGGCAAATAAGTTTGATACGTTCGCGTTCGAGCCCGCGCACGACGATTCCTCGATGCAGGGCAACCTCGCACTGGGCGTAACCAACACCGTCATCATTGACGCCAACGCCAAACTCGACGCCGATGCGATTGGCGACACAGACCCCCATCCACAAGCGTCCGAGATCACCACCGGGAATGCGACGCGATTGGTTGCACCGGTTCGCGAAGAACAGCAAGAGTTGGCGGGCCATGATGCCACCATCGCGACCAATCTGCCTAAACACGAATTGTCGCTGGCAGAATCGTATGGTCAAATCGCCACGCTGGGTCCCAAAGTCGATTACTCGCGTGTCCGTGGCAACGAAGTCGCTTTAAACGTTGCGGCTCCGCCGGTTGCCGCTGCGGCCGACATCACATCCAATCCGACGCCGCGCGAATCCATCCTGCCAAAGTCGGTGTCCGTGTTGGCGAAAATCAGCCCGCGCGCAGCACTGGACCCTCGTGCGCCCGATGTAATCTCAAAAACGCACGCCGCCGATGAAACCGCTTCCTCGCAAGCGTCCACATCGGTATTCCAAGCGGACCGACGCTCTCACCAACTCAGCCCAGCCGGTTGGCCGGTGACGATCAGCTTGGATCATCAGCTCGAACTACTAGCGGAATATTCCAAGGCTGATTCCGAAGCCTCCGATGCTGCGATGACATTACGTCAGCAAGAACTAGCCGCGGTGTCGAAGTGGACCCATCGTGTTCAAAACACCCTACGCGAACTGCGAACGCTACCGCGACTCGGTGCGCCGCGTGCGGGTGATCTGATCGATTCACTCGACCGATTACGAGCCGAGGGACGCGAGACAGCGGAATCGATGGCAACCCGCGAAATCCAAATTCGATTCCTGTACGCTTGTTTCGCAATCGAGCGACGCGTGGCGGTATGGAACCCAATCTGGGAATTGACGCATCGAGGCGACACGCAAACACTCGCATCGCGAAGTATTTTGGAATCCGATGTCGATGCGGGCGCATTCGTCGTCGCTGTGCGGCTAATCCTTGATGAAACCGGCGATGCCGAGGGTTGGAGCCGGTTCCTGTTGCTCGATGAGATCGAAAATGCGGCGACGGGAACTTCGAACGAGGACCGTGCGATGTTGGCCAAACGTTTCTTGGCGAGACTGCGTTGGCACGGATTGCACCCCGAGCATCGTGAATGGCTCGGCAATGACGCGATCGAGCAACTCGCTGTTGCCGTTCGCCCATGGACTCGTGGCGCCGTCGATTACGCGAGCTTGTTGAATCAAATCGAGCATCAAGAATCGAACGAGATCGACACGGTCTCGCTCGAAATTGCCGAAGCGGTACAGACGCTCCGGCACGCCGACAATCCAGTGGCGGTCGATGTGGCCGCCGCCATCGACACCTACTATCGCAATGCAAATGTGCGTATGGCGATCAGTCAACCGATGTTGCAACGCATGTTGCCGACGATCGCTCCGCAAACCATTCCGGTTCGCACTCAGATGTTAGGCAGCCGTGTACGGGGAACAAGCCACGTCCAGAGCAAACTCAGTATCGAACTGCTGCCCTCACCGAATCATTGGCAAATTGATCTGCAGACGACCGGAAACGTGCAAACCCGGTCGGTGGGATTCAGCGGTCCTGTTGCGTTGCGTACTCACGGCGACGCGGACTTCCAAGCAACGACGCCCATTGAAATCACCCCAGACGGCGTCCAGCTTGGCGATTCATGGGTCGATGTGCGAGGTGAAAACCGATTGCAAGGTGTTGAATCCGATTATGACAATTGGCCTTTGATCGGAGCTCTCGTCCGCACGATCGCAGAATCACGCTACGAATCGCTTGAATCGATCTCGAACCGGCTCTCGAAAGAAAAAGTTCGCGACCAAGTGGGTGGCGAAATTGATCAACGCGTCGACAAACAGATCAACGACTCGGCTCGGAATCTTTCCAAGATGGTACTTGGGCCATTAGGAGCACTGCGACTCGACCCGCAGGTCGCGGATATGCAAACCACCACGGATCGACTGCTGGCTCGCTATCGGTTGGCCGGTGACTGGCAGCTCGGTGCCCACACCCCACGTCCACGTGCATTACGAGACAGCCTGATGAGCGTTCAGGTGCATCAATCGGCGATGAACAACACGCTCGAGCAATTAGTGCCGCGAGATCGCCCACGATTAATCTCGGAAATGATTCACGAAGGCATGCTGCTGTTCGGCAAGGAAGCTCAGACGATCCCCGAAGACATTCCGGACGACGTCATGATCCAGTTCGCCAAGACACGCCCAATCACAGTCGAGATTGAAGATGGCAAACTCTGGCTGACGCTCCGCATCGTGCGACTGACCCGAGGCGAAACGTTTGACTTGCGACGCTTTGTTGTGCGTGCGGCGTATGTCCCCAAGGTCGATGGGCTGCATGCAACCCTGGTTCGCGATGGTCACTTGAGCATCAGCGGGCCGAGTCTATCGATGCGAGAGCGGTTACCAATCCGCGCCATCTTTAACAAAGTCCTTTCACCCAATCACGGATTCCCGCTGACCACCGAAGCGTTGGCTCAACATCCGGCCATCGATGGATTGCAGATCAGCCAATTGGAACTGCGTGAAGGCTGGATCGCGATGTCCATCAGCGACGCGGACGCGGCAAGAATCGCAACCCGTCCTCGCTAAGTGATGCGTTGGAGCTTGATTTTAGGGTAGCGGAATCGCGTCAGCGATTAGCGTGATCTAGAACGCGAAATCCAATTCGACTTCGCGGGTCCGTACGGCTTGGATGAACTCGGGCAAACTCGGCAGCATCTCACGAGCGGTGCAGATATCGTCGCTGTTCATCCAGCGGTATTCCGCAACCTCGGCAGGGTTCGGCACGGGTGTCACCTCGGAATCAAGATGGGCCAACCACCATGCCAGCGTGGTTCCCCAGGGGGTAACACTTCGCCAAACCAAACGGACAGGCGACACATCAATCGTCAGTTCTTCTTGCATTTCGCGAACCAATGCGAACTCTTCGCTCTCTCCCTTTTCGATCGTGCCCCCCGGCAAGCAGAGTTTTCCCGGTGCCGTGACTGTCAAGGAGCGGCGAATGATCAATAATTTTTCGTCGCGGAAGATCACTCCCACGACACCTCTCTTTTTTCCGATTCTTTGCTTGAAGTGACTCATACCGTGCTTTTACCCAAGATTGGCTTGAGCCACAATCGGAGATCCTCCGATGACCGTGTCGATCGCGTGTTGATTTTCGCGTTCAGCCGCTGATTGGATGTAATTCCTCTGCCACAAAAATGCATCAGTTTTTTGAACCCCATTCGCACCCGCTACGATTTCGATTTTTCCAATCAACCAGCCCAGGAAGCGATCCGTATCATCGACCGCTTGCGTGAAGCTGGCTTCACTGCCTACCTGGCTGGCGGCAGCGTCCGCGATGCGCTGCTAGGCAAATCGCCCAAGGACTATGACGTCGCCACCGACGCCACCCCCGAAGCGATCCGCGACGTGTTTGGCAAAAAACAGACGCTGGCATTCGGAGCAAGCTTTGGGGTAATGGGAGTGCTACCAGATCGACGCCCCCCTGGGCCCGCAGAATCGCGGCAACAAAACGTCGATAAAGTCGAACCGACCGAAGTGGCAACCTTCCGCAGCGACGGGGTTTACCTCGATGGACGACGTCCCGATAGCGTTCACTTTGGCAACGCCGAAGCCGATGCGATGCGGCGTGACTTTACCATCAATGGATTGTTCTATGATCCAGCCAATTCCGAAATCATCGACTATGTTTCCGGCCGCCACGATCTAGAACGCTCGCTGCTGAGAACGATTGGCGATCCGCGTCAACGATTCGCCGAAGACAAATTAAGGATGTTGCGGGCGGTTCGCTTCGCCACCACGATCGGTTTCCAAATCGACCCTGCAACCGCCTTGGCCATCGGTGAAAAAGCGAGCGAAATCGAAGTCGTCAGCGGTGAACGAATCGGGGTAGAAATGCGACGCTGCCTCGCTTCGGAGCATATCCTTGAGGGTCTCGATCACCTTTCCGATCTGGCGCTGACGCCCTATGTGCTGCCCGAACTTGCAAAGATGGATCGAGATCGCGTCCGCCAATTGTTTGCGATTCAGCGGCGTCGTGAATTTCCCTCGGCGATCGCAATGTTATTGTTGGCTAGCAAGACAGCCAACGCCGATCTGAAAGCAATTACCGAGCGCTGGAAGCTTTCGAACGAGGAGGTGCGGATTGTGACAGCGGTTCTGCGAAACGCACCGAAGCTAGCGATTGCACACAAGATCGCGTGGTCCAAGATCCAGCCGATTCTGATTGATCGTGATGCCAGGTATGTGTTGGATGTTGCGGTTGAAATTGCGAGCGCGGATGGGCTCGGGGAAGCCGGAATTCGGCGAGTCAAAGATGCTTTGAAGCAGCCGAACGAGGTGCTTGACCCGGCACCACTACTGAATGGTAGCGATCTGGCGAAGCTAGAAATTCCGGCTGGGCCAGTGTACGCAAAGATACTGAGACATCTACGCCAACGACAACTTGATGGCGAACTGAGCACGCGAGAACAAGCCATTGCCGAGGTTCGAGCGACGCGGTGGTAACGAGGTTGTCGTGCGTACACCGCAAGTTTCCTGCGTACACCGCAAGCTGCGGAGTGCCGCTACATGCCGAGTGCCGATAAATCATGCTGCTGCATGTCATTGTCGCGGTCGATTTTGGGACGCGTTAGAGGAACAAAAACGCGAATCAGCGTTGCGAATTGGCTGTGTCCACAGCAGGAATACGGGAAAGTGGATTAATTGTGACATGCCCAAGCTCGGCAGGATCGACCATGCTGTTTTGCTGGCTTTACGAAAATCCGCCTCGTTAGGGACGGTCGTTTTCGCATTTCGGCGTACTCGGCCGGCAACCATGTTCAGGCAAATTTTTATGCCATTTTGCCCCTTTGCAGCGATTTCCGGAGGGACTTTGGGCTATACGCAGCTGTTTAATACGGTAAATTGATCCTTGGTTGGTTGGTTGATCGTGCAGCTCGTAGCCGGATTTAGGCCGGGGCGTGCAGTTTCGTCCGTCCCACTTGGTAGGTCTCCAAATAGGCCGCAGTCTTTTATGCCCGCAACTTCCAACGGCGGGCGGTCAATCCTTGCACAGGAGTTTAGCGTTGGGAAGGAAATTGTATTGTGGAAACTTGAGCTTTGGTGTCTCAAGTTCTGACCTGGAAAACTTGTTTTCTGAGTTTGGCACGGTTGAAAGCGCCCAGGTCATCACGGATCGCGATAGCGGCCGGAGCAAAGGCTTTGGTTTTGTTGAGATGAGCAGCGATGCTGAAGCTCAAGCGGCTATCACTGGACTGCACGAGAAGGAACATGAAGGTCGTTCATTGACAGTCAATGAAGCTCGTCCACGTGAAGATCGTGGCGGCGGTGGCGGCGGACGCGGTGGTTATGGTGGTGGCGGCGGCGGTGGTCGCGGCGGTTACGGTGGCGGCGGCGGCGGCGGTGGTGGTCGCGGCGGGTACGGTGGCGGCGGCGGTGGCCGACGCAGTGGTGGCGGCGGCGGTGGCCGCGGCGATCGCTACTAAGTATCGACCGGTTATCTGATTGAACTCGTGCCCTGCTTGCCAGAGCACATAGTCAAAAATCGAATTCTCAAACGGCTTGCCTAGGATCTCCTAAGCAAGCCGTTTTTCTATGCGCTCATGATCTGCGGCAAAGACCAGTGATCTGCGGCAAAGACCGCAGCGTCATTTCCAAACGCAACTCAATCCCGATGCGATCCTTAACGATCCACCGCAGTGACTTCGATCGTGTGCGTCACCGGATCGAAGGCATCCTGGATGGCATCCGCCAACGAAGCTCGCTCGGCTTCGGTTTTTGCTACCGCCGCAGCAAAGTCCGACTTGCCCTCACTACCATGAAACACCTTTTTGACTTGGTGCGTTTCGAAGGCCTGTTTTGCTGCGACAGCCTTGTCTACTTTTGCAAACGCCTCGGAAAACGGATTGATCATAAAATCGTTCGCCAAATTCACTCCCTTTTGCAAATCGGCGGCAGAATAGACCCGTGATTGATCTCCCCAGCTCACACGATACTCCGCCGCCGTGGTCCCGCGAACCGTCAACAGGAAGCGATTGAGATCTTCGTTAAAGGGAACCAGCGTCATCCCCGAGCGGATCGAGTTGTCGTGATCCACCTCGCCAGCGGCACAGAACGGATAACGCGTGCTTTGCAGAGTCGCGTTCCCCTCAGAAGAGGAAACGAGTTGATGCCCCCTGCTGGTCGTCACCTTTCCATTTTCGAGATCCCATTGAATCTCGGCGATTTGGCCATCCAGCCCCAAAGCCTTCAAGAATGCGTAAGCCATAATCGTCTGGCCCGCCCAGCCCGGATGAATACCATCGTTGCCCGCAACGTTATAAGGCGATTGGTCGGTCGCATTGTGTTGCCCCGGAGCAAACACTTGGGCTTGAAACATCGGCCAAAAAATATCAGCAAAGCGAACGTCGTGTTTCTCTGCCACAATCATGGCAATATCTCGCAGTGCACACAAATGAATGTTGTGGTCTTCCAAGTCACCTGCTTTGGATTTAACCCAACTTGCGATCTTTCCTGCACATCCGGGAGAACCGACCACGACGCGAACATCGTTCTCTTTGAACCGGCGGACGATCGCCGAATAATGATCCTCGTACCATCGCCCGTTATTCACATCAAACGGTCGGTAACGAGAATCGTTCATCCCATAGGCAAGCGTGGCGATCGTGGGCTTGAACGTTAAACAATCTTGATCCATCCGGCGAAGGAAACCATCGGTCTTCTCACCGCTCCAGCCATATTGACGCACGGTGATTTCTAATTGCGGCACACACACCGTCAAATACGTCTCGATCATCCTCGAGTACATCTTTTGTTCGGTTATCGAATCACCACAAATCGCCAAGCGGTCGCCTTGCTTTAGTAGCAGAGGACCAGCCGCAGGGGCTTTGCGAGGATTGAAGGCAGCAAACGCCTCGTGATCGGGTTTCGTTTCGTAGGCATACGGCCCCGACGGAATTCGCAGCGTGCCAAGCGGCGATGCGGTTTGTGCAGGTACTGTGGAGCTGCTGAAACAGACGATGCAAACGAACAGAACAGGGTAGGTCAATCGGTTCATGGTAAGTCGTGAGGTTATCGAAAATTCGGAGGGAAAAAATTCGGAGGGACAGAGCAGGGAGGGGGGCAAAACAAACAGGTCATCGCACGTCGCTGCATCCCCCCTTTCATCTCGTCTCAGCGCATTACGCGTCGACGAAATGGTTTGCGGGGCAATGCGGGCGCTGAGATAGCTACCAACAATAAACTAGCAGCGACCGGAATCGGAGCGACAAAGAAGCCACACAGCGCGACAAGGCAAAGCCAAAAGGCGGGGTAACTGGTGATCGAACCCAAATAGTGTTTTAGCGGCCACAACAGGATCAGGATGGCGATCGCGGCCAGCAACGAAATCACATTTGTGATGATCGACTTCAAGTAGGTTTCATTCGGATCGGCCGGAACCACCGGTGACAATACCGATTGAGTGTCCACTCGCTGAATTTGTTGCAGCTGGTAGCCCTTTAGGTTCGCACGGTTGGAAAACAGAAATGGAATATCAATGGATCCGCTGGAGTAGCGTTTGACATGCACCAACATCTCTGCGTTCAGTTTTTCCCAACTCGCCAAACCGGGAAGCACTTCACCCGCAAGGAACGAT
Source organism: Novipirellula sp. (assembly GCF_041583735.1). NCBI lineage: Bacteria > Pseudomonadati > Planctomycetota > Planctomycetia > Pirellulales > Pirellulaceae > Novipirellula > Novipirellula sp. Next base: position 18,700 of record NZ_JBFHFD010000002.1, on the reverse strand, counting down.
CGTTCCGCGGGCGTGTCTTGAAGCGACGACACCTTCACCGAGGGATTGGCTGCCTCCGCTGCCTTTCCTGTCGAGTTTTCGTTTCCAGGTTTTGGTGTCAAAATCCACTCCACCGGGAATCCCGCCTCGGCAGCCAAATCTTCGTACCTTGCGATCATGGGACGGATCCATGTGGTCGATTCGGCCGTGGGTCGTTCGGCAAGAATATCACTGGAATCGTTGATCATCTGCACAATCGATGCTGCAAGTGATAACCCGCGACGCTGAACCATCACCGCGCGCGCCTGGTCTGGCGTCAAGCTTTGCAACTGGCCTTCATGATCGACGAGCGATTCAATTAACGTCGGTCGCCCCCCATCCTGAGAATCCGATAGTGCGTAGGTCGAAACCCAAGCCTCGGTGACCGGGATCGCTAACATCGTCGCAGCGTAATCGCCGCGGCGCGCCCCCGACAGCGGCACATCAAACATCACCTCAACGCTCTGAGCAAGTCGAGAAAGAGACAGCGGCAATCGTATGACGTTGCGATGATTCGGTGGCGACGCAGCCGCAGCCAAGCGGTCCTTGGAAGCCCCCTCCCCTGAAACGCGGTCCTCGGAAACGCGGTCCCCTGATGGATTGTCAAGCGTAACCTCGTTCTTCCCTGTGACCACCGTCGGCGTGACGGCTTGATTCGCAGTCCACGCCCCCAGACACGTGGCGCCTTCGGGCAACGCAATCTCGACGGCATCCAAAGATCCGGGGACCAGATCGAATCGCGACATTACCACGATTCGTTGGTGACCGGGAAACACGCGTGTGTCGGCGGCGATGACATTGGCGATCCGATTTTGCTGCTGCAGCGGAGCCAGCTCAATCGACCAACCATTGGCGGCGACCGCGTAGGTCGCCCGCGGCCCACTGAGATCCAAATCTTTTTGCCGCGTAATCTCTGCCCAGAACGGCGGCAATTCTGCGGCGCGCACCGAACTGGATCGCCAACGAATCGGTTCGTTCGTTAACCGACTCGGTACCGATACATGAACCGATCGACTGCCTTCGCCGAGAATTTGAATCGAAGGCACACTGACGCGGGATTTGTCAGACGTTGCCAATGTTCCTTGAATTGAAATGACGCGACTTTCTCGTACTTGTTCTTCACACGAGACTCGGATCAATTGATTCGATACGTCATTGGCGGGTTGGCGAGACCAGCGTGCTGCGGATGAAACGTCGAGCGATTCACACCACCGCGTCGGGACTTGGATATCGATGAAATCAGGAAGTTTGCCAGGCCCAAATCGTGTTAACGATTGCATGCTCCATCGCCCTTCGCTCCACGACAACGTAATCAATTGACTCGCATCAAAACGGGTCGGACGAACCGAGGATCGCAGCACCATCAAGGGGATCTTCATGGCGTCACCGACCATCGCCGAGTCGAATTCGTAACCCACCACCGGCACCCACCCCTTTGCCAAATGGGCGAGATCTCCGGTCGTGTTCCGCTCAATAAACTCTTTCGGAGGCCGCGTGGCGATTCGCACGTCGAGCGACTGGTCACGGGTCACAAAGTAACGATCGGTTGTCTCAGCGTTCGGACTTAGCGTCAAACGAGGCAAAGTAAATTTACCGTTGGACGGCAGATTCGAAACGGCGATCACTTCCACCACGCTCGTCGTTCGATCGGATAGGTCACCCAGCATGACCTCGGTAAACGATTTCGAGACCAACGGGCGGGCATCGCTGGGTTGTCCATCAATATTCAATTGCCGCAGTGACACTGCGGCGGGCAATTTTAGAATCCAGCGACGTGCTTGTTTGCCGTTGTGAACGATTTCAGCGCGATAGCGAATTTCTAACGCATCGACGGCAATGTGAACTTGGTGGGTTTGGGCAATCGTCGGGCGAGGATCGGGGATATTGATCAATTGGAAGGAGGGCAATTGACCAAACGCGACAAAGGTGCGATCCGGTTTGCTGCCGCGATACCCCGACCAAACGGCTAAGAATTGGTCGTCGGTCAATGCGTCCAGCGGTTCGCGGGTGACCGGCAAGACGCGGATCCCCGGATCGCTGTTGATGCCAACCCACGCGGGCTCGCTATCGCCGGACATCGTCGGCACCACATCGGGAATGACCATCGACACGGCATCCTCGAACGATTCCGCTTTGCTGATCCGTGACGGCAGCGTCCACAGCAATTGGATCGGCCCCGGTGAATCCAGCAGTGCGGCCAGCGTGACTTGTCGCCGCGTCGGGCTCAGCAAATCGGTTTGCCGGATTTCCCAAGATGTCGATACCACCGTCGGCATCAACGAATCACGTATCAACAGTGACACGGTGTCTCCGGCCGACACCGCGTAGGTCGGTTCGACTTGACATTCGACCGTTGTATGTGACTTTCCCGCGTGCAGCCAATAGCGTCGTCGCAGCGGCAGCGAACTGGTGGTCGCAGTCCCTTTGGTAAATTCGATTTCGATCGCCAATTTGTCGATCGGTCCCAATTCGGCAGTCCATATTTGTAGTTGTCGCTGCGAGATCACCTGCCCGGTTGAACCTAAGATTCGAACACGATCGAGCGTCCCACTGCCTTCGACGGTCAAACGTGACGACGAAACCGGTGGCAGCTTGACGGTCAATTGCCCCTTGTTTTCACTGGCCATCCAATCCGGAATCAACGTCACTCGCAGACGAAACCGGTCGCCTAACGGCACACTGGCAACGACTTCGTCTTCGGACGTGGCCGCGAACTGCACAATGCGATCTTGTTCATCCTGAACCAACTCGATTCGCCGAATCGTTTGCGAAGCAAAGGGCAGAATCACTCGATCCGAGGCGTGATCGGTATGGATGATGTAGTCCGCATCAAGTAACAACGCACCAGGGCGGAGCGAGTCCTCGTCCGATTCGATTCGCAACCGGTAACTGGCCGATTGAAACCGGGCATCCTCGGGCTGCGATCGAGACGACAGCGCCAACAATGACGCTTTCAGCTCGCGAGGAATGTAAAGTTTGTCACCGACAAGATTTCCTTCTTTGTCCACAGGGACCAACAAATCAACGTTCGGCACCATCGGCGGATTCGATTGCGAGCGACCCGTCGTTGCATTTGCATCGTCCGCGGGGCTCCCCGATTCTTGAGCGGATGCCGCGGCACATGCCAAGCTAAGCAGAGCCATGATCACAATCACACTGGGTGTCGTCACGGAAAACTCCGCAGCCTGCTCTTGCGATCTTTGAGATTCGAACTGTTGCTCTTCTTGCTGCAGACGTCGCTCCCGACGTTGTTCGGCAAATACTTTCCAACGTAACGTACTGACGAGCAATGAGCCCATGATCGCGGGGATCAAAAACCAACCAATTGTGATCCAGTGCCAGGGCCACCACCAGCCTGCCATCATGGCCAACAACAGTACGATCATCAGGTTCAGGTAAAGCGAACGTCGAGCTACCATCCAACAAAAGGCAAACACTAACATCGCTACCAACCAACCGATCGCTAATGCATTGTTGCGGCGCACCAACAACACCTCTTCTCCTGCGGTCAAGGCGAGCGTCGACGGAGACGCCATCGCAGGGGTTTCGGCCAACAGCACGCCCGGCAAAAAGGAGTCCGACGAGGCGCGCACCTGCGATCGTGCTCGCATCACCACCGCATCGACATTGATCGAAGGCATCGTACACTGCCGCCACCAATGCCGATAAACTTGTTGACGACTCCAGATCAACCTCAGCTGCTGGCTTTTGATTGGCTGCACCGGCTGGATTACTACCGGACGACGATCAAGATCAATGGACTCGAGCGTGGTGCCATTCTGCTCGACGGAAACCAAACGTAAATCATCGTCATAGTCAATTTCAACAGGCTTCGACGCTGTCACCTGCAGAATCGCTTCCACGCGGTCGGTTCCATGGCTTGACGCAACTAAGGTCACGTCTTGATTCCAGACGATGTTGATGTTGGGGTTGGCTTGCGTTTTGGCGATCGTCAGCGATGGTTGATCCACCGCATCATACCGCAACCGGGTTTTAATTGCGTTTGCAGGATTTCGAGGAGCCGAATCGAGATCCGTCCGCGACGGAACCGGATCCGACGACACGTCCTCACCTTCGTCGGAATTGGCGGTTTGTGAATCGTCGTTCTCTCGGCGTCCATCGATCAGTTCATCAAGCCGGAAATTCGCATCGATCGGAACACGCAATACCGAGTCATCACTCTGTTTGACGATCATACCTTCGCCAACCAAGACTTCCGAGGTCTGTGACGTCGCATTGGGAATCACAGGAAGCCGGATCGACATGTCGCCGGACAGCGGATAACGCCGGCGGCCCACAAGTCGTTTACCACGCAGATTCCACTGCGTAACATCAATCGTGTAGACGCCATCCGAATCAGGACGTTCCAACAGCACATTGGAAGCGGGCAAACTAATCGCCGAACCTCCGTCGGATTGTCGCAAGCTCCATGACAATGCAGGGCGATCGTGATCGGGGCCTGTTTGCACCGTAATCGTTTGCGGCGAAGGGTTCGTGCTCGACATTTCAATGACGAGATCCTCAAGCACTTCGTTGCCGGATAGTCGAATCGCCATCGCCGTGGAAACATCAAACGCAACACTCGGTGGTTGCAACACAAGGGTCGGGGTGCGGCCCGTGGCACACCGCAAATACATCGCGTTCTTGTTTGATGAATCAAGAAAATCGCGGAACGGTTGGTCGATTTCACTGCGTTTGATTCGTTGGCTCAGCAACGACATCTGACTTGACCAATCCAAATTTCCCGGAGGCGTGACGGCAGCAATAAATTCGCCCTGGACATCGACAAAGCGAAGAAACCAACTTCGTGGAACAATGATTTGCGGATCAGCTTGAATGATCCGCGATTGCCCCATTGCCTGGATTTGTAATTCCGAATCAAACACGTCGCTTGCTTCGGGCCAAATTGTAAATTGGGAGGTGGCGGCATTGATTGCAGGCGTTTCAATCACACGCCCCGACCCCGTCAAAGTGATCGATTGCAAGGACCATCCGCGTTGCAATTCAATTCGGATCGGCTCGACACGCTGAGGGTCCATTCGCACCCGCATTCGCGTCGTCGCGGTAATCAATCCGTCTGCCAAAGTCAGATTCATGACCGTCGACGAATCACGCAGTGGCGACGCTTTGGCGATCCGCACACTCGACCAAGCCGGCAACCCTTTTGTGGCCGGACCGGAGTCGTCGGTCGGTCCCGATTGGACCGTCACGTCGTCCGACTTGGGTTCGCCTGCGGCCGAAAATCGTTTGATCACGGACTCGTCAAGGGTAAACGGAGGCCCCGATGCCGAGATTTGCCGTGTTTCTTCGTCTTCGGGAGTTTCCGTCGACATGCTCCAACCATCCGGCAATTGCCACTGAATCACTCGTAGCGGATTGGACATCGTCAAATCCACTTTGCTGATCACTTCCGAAACGATGATTCCGCTGACCAGAAAATGGGGTTGCGGCAAGGCACACCAACCGTCACTTTCCTGCCACACCGCTTGCCCCTTGATCGTGATCGAAGTCGGAGTGTCCGACAGCGGTAATGAGCCTGCAGCTGGGGAAATGTCGATGCGGTTCACTCCCTCGGCAATCTCGGTCGTGCTAAACGGCGTTTCCATCGCGTTGATCGCAATCGAGGTGATTGCACTATCGCCGACAATCATCGAAGGCAAACGGTCGGGCACATGCAGTTGAAGGATCGCTTGATGGGTCCAAACCACTCGCGTCGTATCGATCGCATATTGCGTGTATTGGTTTCGCACTAATAAATCGCGAGGATTCTCACGCGAACCTTCCCGCGTCGTGACTAAACGAACTCGCGATAGTCCCCCTGCGTCGATGATGTAATAACGCGAATCAACACCGCGCGCACTCAATTCCAACTCGGGCGGCGGGCTCGGCGATAAACGGACCACGCCATCAAGCGAATCGACCGCGATGCCCTTAGGAACTTGCAGCACAATACGCGTTTGCGGTGAAGCCGGCAGACGCAAATCAAACTGTTTCACCAGCCCCTGCGTCGAACTTTTTAAGCTCCATGAAAACGCCAGCGACGTGTCACCGTCGACCACCGCCATCAAATCCCCGTCCGGCAATGATTCGAGCCGGGGGATCGCCGAAGCGTTGTTGACATTTCCAGTTCGAGCCGACGAATGGATCGCCAAATTCACTTTGCCCAATCGGCGCCGCACGATGCCCTGTTCATCGCACTGGATATCAAGCACCGATCGCTCGCTAACCAACGTATTGCCGTCCAACTCGATCACGTACAACGCATGTCGCACTCGGCTGGCATTATCGTCGGGCACCAAACTGCTTGCTAAATCGATCGCTTCTTTGAGTCGCAGTACCGAAATTGGCTGAAAACTATCGGGAACAAGCTCGGTAAGCTGCGAATGAAACAATGCGATCGGTCTCAATCGAGTGCCGTCGGGTAATTGGTCCGGCAACACCGCCAATGGGTTCTCGGCCCGAGCCGGTTCGTCTTCGCCCGCCGCGTTGGTTTCGCCCGCCACGTTGGTTTTGCTCGTCGCGTTGGTTTCGGTGTCAGCGGAATCCGAGCCAGTCATCGGCTGATCCGCATCGCCGGATTCACTTGGGGGAACACTTTCGCCAATCGTGTCGCCACTCTCCTCGCCATCGGTGTCACCCGTCGCCGCGACCTTCGTCTCTGCGGAATCCAGCTCGCTTGCCGAGTCGGACTCAGTCACGTCGGCCGCGGTATTCGGCGCATCTTGGGCGATCACATCTTGGGCGATCGACGTCAGCGACATTGCCAACGCCCCGACCAGGATCAGGGTGCAAAGCAAAACGCTGCGTGTCACGGCGTCACCTTGTTCACGCTTGAAGCGGGAGCCATCGATCGGGTCGCGGACAGCGTGCCACGGCTGGCGCCGGAATTTTCTTTATGCATCTGGGTCGATCCTTCGATCCGACGCGACCGTGGACGAGAATCCAGTGCGCTGCTGTGATCACGCGATTGGACCATCGTCCGGATCGCAGACATCACCACCACCAACACCAGTGCAATCATCCCCAATTGTCCCGCCAACACCGCGGCATCGGGGGCGACCACCAACATTCCGGCAAACATCACCGCCGCAGCAACCGCGAACAATGGATGCCGAGTTTGCGGCACAAACGACAACAGCACCGCAATCAATAACACAATCGAACCGGTCACCCCCCACAGAATCGTGCGTGAAACCACGACCGCGCGAAAGGAACGGACGTCCGAACCTACGTACAAATAGCGATTACCGCGTGGGACTTCGACCAGATCGGTGCCGCCCACCCACCCGGCCAACGAACGAGAGGTCTGCGTTGATTCACGGTACAGACGCCAGCGATCAAAACGCCATGCCATCGAACGGCCAAGCGTCGGCGAAGCCCAGATCACGTGCGAATCCTGAGGAGCGACGATTTCCCAATACACGCGTCCCACCCCGATCGGCAGATCGAGTGCCGGACCGATGCTTTCGACCATCATCGACGCGTCCATTGGCAACCAGACTCGCAGATCGACCAAATGTGACTTTCCGTCCGATGGTAACGAGATCACCAACGTGCTGTTTTCGCGACGCACTCGAGTGACATTACCATCGACCAATGCTTCGGTGGAAACGCTGTAATCACCCGCTGGCAATCCGAGACGCAGCTCGGGACTGCCTTCGACATTGGCCAGCAATTGTTCCATCCGGGTTGCATAGCCAGTCGCCGTTCGCAACACCGCGCGAGAGACAAACACATCTTCGGTGTCGGTTTGTCGTGATCGAAGACGCAAACGCAGCGGTTCTCGCGGCAATGCTTCTAAGATCATCGTCGATTTGTCGCGATCGCGAATAGGGGAACGCGACAATGTGTTTTCATCAGAAGTCGATGTCTCGAGCGTCACGCCGGCTCGGTTGCCCAAACGATCAGCCGAGATGATTTCGGTCGTCGTATCGCCTTGCATCATCACCCGCATGGTGCCACGAAACGTCGTTTCCACGCCAAAGGGACGTGGGATCGAGACCGTTTCAATGTGGTCCGCCGATGCCACATCACGGATCGGACGTAATTGTTCCCAGCGAATCGACATCGATCCGCTGCCAAGTTGGTCCGAGATCAGTTCGTAGCGGTCGTCGCCTCGCGGTTCCAAAACTGCGGGTTGATTGTTGACCTTGACGGTCCAGCGGGTCGCCATCGTGACCGAGTTAGCCGATGCATCGGAGGCGTCGGAATTTGATGCGTCGGACTTCAATGCAACGCCGCCGGATGCCTCAGACGCGGTTACCAGCTTCGCAGCAACCGAATCAGTCGACTCGTTCGCGTCCGCTGCGGGCAGCAGCTCACTGGATGAGATTTGGATTGGAAGACGACCTTCTAAATCCAAGCTTGAATTGACGATCCAATCGAGTGTCGTGTGCAAACTGCGACCTTCGATTTCAATCGTGGCATCTCCGGCCAACGAGATCGTCGGTGATTGCTGGACCACATGGCCGACCAATTTTCCCGCAGCGTCGGGCGGAATGATGCGGTAATTCGAACGTGGTGTTTCCACCGGCGTCGCGTTCTCGGTACTAATCACACGATCGACGTTTTGCGAATCTTGCAAATCAACGACAAATGACAATCGGCCTTGATTGGCCACCGCGACTGTCGCTGATTGGACCAACATCGTGTCTTCGATATCGGTAATTCGCGGTAACTGAAACGTCACCCCCTCGTCACCGCTGCCAAGAATCGCCGAGCCCTCCAGCGGCGAATTGACCGCGTCACTGATCGGCAAGTCGTGTTCGGCGACAATTCGAATCGGTGATGGATCGCTGCTGGAGACCGATTCGAGGTAGATTTCGTGCAGATTCCCGTTCAACCCCGATTCAATTTGCTCCGATGTTTCTTCGTTTTCAATCGAACGCAATCGCCACGATCCCATATCGATTTTTAGTAGCGTCCCCTCTGCGGCACGACCACTCGACAGAATGCGATACTTGATCCGAGCGATCGAATCGTGCAGCGAGATTTCGGATTCGGTCGACAACCGCAATTGACGGCGTGTGGTCGCTAACCAGATCGGCAAATCAAAGGAAGCGCGGTCGTAACGAAACAAATACGAGCGTCCAGATTCTTCGGTCGGTTGGGCCAAGATGCTTTGCACCCACGGTCGTGACCGCCATCGCAATCGATAATCGTCACCCGTCGATATTTGGATCTCGCCTCGTTGACGAAGCGCTCCGATGACTTCAGGCGCCCGGAACATCAGCGGTGTCGATGCGTTCGGATCACTCGCAGAGAACTGGATGTCAAGGTTCAGATCGATCCGCTGTTGACGCTCGGTTTCGGGAATCACGATGTCAAGTAACGTGCCTTCGCCGTTGGTGGACGGGCCGGTCGGTGATACTGGGCTGGTGATTTCAACCGATTGACCGTTTGAGCCCAGCGTGGGCGTGTCTAACAAGACGGCATTTTCGGGTAATCGCAGCTTCAACGCGTTGATCGTTCCCCGCACGCTGCGGATGATCATTTGGCATGACGCGATCGGTTGGTCTTGCGGCGTGTCCCACTGAACCACAATTCGACTGTTGTCGATTTCCAAAAGCGGCGATCCATCGGACGCCCGATCGCGTTTTCCCCACCGCAGCGTAAACACGCCACCACCGCTTTCGATCACAAACTCAGCTAAATTGGCCGCCGAACGCTCGGTCTGTAACACCTCGTCACCGCGGCCAACAATCTCGCCCGTAAACTGTTCGTCATCCGTCGTGATTCGAACGATCGACGGAACATCGGGTAATTGGAATTGCAACGAATGGTTCGGCCCCGGTTCTACCCTCGCCGCGACGTTCATCGTGACCACCGCTTCACGACGCCGGTTGGTTTTGACCATCAACACGTGTCCCGAATCGCTACCCGAGACCGTCATGCGGTATTCGTCTAATCCGCTGACATCGGGCGGTCCCAATAGAAAAAAGTTCCGCATCCGCAGCGGAATGGCGACCATACGCCCCGCCGTGGAATCGATCGTCAACCGAATCACGATTTTCAGTTCCGCACGGCCTGGGGAAGTGGCCCCGGTGATCCCTTGCGACGCAGCACCGGTGATCTCGAGCGATTGAAAATCAAACACCTGGCTGCGAGAGTCGACTCCCGCTTCCAAATTTTGCAGACGCTCGATTTCTTCGAACGTCGTTCCTGGCATCAACACGGGGACTCCCGATTGATCAAGGAACAAGAATCCTTTGACTCGCAACTGACTGCTGCCGCTCGCCGATTCCGTGTCGCTACTGGACTGAAGAATCCCGCGAGGCGGCTCGGAGCCTGGCCCCTGGGCAAGAAGAGTTTGGCTGAGCCCAACAAACGCAACGACAATCATCGCGAGAGCCGCGAGACGCCCTGAATGCAATCGTCGTCCGTGATGACTACTGAATACCGAAAAATGACGTCGGCTCTGGACTCGATTCTTCGTTACGTTCCAACGCACGTCCGATCGTCGCGCTGCGAAATCGCAACACGCGCAAACGAAGCCGTTTCGAAGTGGAATCGGTGGCATCACAGAGAAGTGCTAGACAAGAGGGTTGCCGGGAACGATTGAAGAAAAGGAAAATTGGATCGCCGTGGCGATTAAGCCACACGCATGTCTCCAAAACGGTACGAGGCGTTTAGCCCAGGATGCTTTGTCTCGACGTTATACCCTATAGTCTACGCAAGCTCCGTAACCGGCAAAAGGAATTGAGCCCGCGATCCTTCGCATATTGACGTTGAAAAGGTGAAAACAGCTTACAACGCCACTAATCGTTGCAATCGCACCCCTCGTTCCGAGGCATCGGACCACCCAAAGAGAAGTTTCTCTCTGAGCCTTCGTTAAATCTTGATTTTCGACTTTCCGAACGGATTCAAACGTGACTGAACCCCTGCAAAACGCCACGCCCACGTCCGTAACGCTTGCCACAGCCGCGCTTTCTGAAGTCGCCAGCATCCTTTCACGCCATTCGATCACACGCGTCTTCCTTGTCATCGATCCGATTGCATCGGCGGCAAGTGGTGCGGATGCCGTGCTGGATCCTATCTTGGATCGTTGTGTTGTCACAAAGTTTTCAAAATTTCAATTGAATCCCAAACTCGAAGACGTCCAGCGAGGAATATCGCTGTTTCGCGACGCCGATCCTGAAATCGTGATCGCCTTGGGCGGCGGAACGGCGATCGATCTCGGAAAAATGATCGGAACGTTGGCCGTCCAGCCCGACGACGCACGGGAAATCGTGCTGGGACACCGTTGGATTGTCGGCGACGGGCCGCCGTTAATCGCGATTCCCACGACGGCGGGCACCGGCAGCGAGGCGACCCATTTTGCGGTGGTCTACGTCGACGGCAAAAAATATTCGCTCGCGGACCCCACGCTGCTCCCTGATTATGCCATCGTCGATCCTTTGCTCACGCACAGCTTGCCCGCTGGAATCACTGCCGCGACCGGACTTGACGCGCTTTGCCAAGCGATCGAATCAATCTGGGCTGTCGGTGCGACGCACGAATCGATCGACAACGCAACGCGGGCCGCGCGACTCGCCATCGATCATCTCGTTTCCGCCGTCCAGAACCCGACGCCCGAATCTCGTATGGCAATGTGCCAAGCATCCCACTTGGCTGGCAAAGCGATCAACGTCAGCAAGACAACCGCGTCCCATGCACTTTCGTATCCGCTGACGTCGCAACACGGTCTGCCTCACGGTTTCGCCGTCGCACTCACCCTCGGCCCCATGTTGGCATTCAATTCCCAAGTGAGCGAATCTGATTGTGTCGACCCTCGTGGCGTCGATCATGTACGCCGCCGAATCCACACGATCGTCAATTTGCTGGGCACCACCAACGTCACGTCAGCTTGCGATAAAATCAGATCGATCGTTGCCGAATCCGGTTGCCCCGCATCACTAGCGGAAGCGGGGATCACCCGCCCATCGCAATGGGAACCCATCATTGCGGGCGTCAACGCCGAGCGAATGTCCAATAACCCAAGGCGGACGACGCCCGAGTCGCTAAGGCAATTGCTGAGTGAATCGAACACTTAATTCACGCATGCGCTGCAGCGACTCCGCGTGGCGTCACGCAAACGTGTCAACCGCAGCCACCGGGCGGCGGGCATCCAATGCCATCGACTTTGGGTAGCGGCACGGCGCGAGCCGTCGGGTTGCAGCGTGAAAAACATTCGATTTCGACCGGGCGGCTTGCGCCGCACCGCTTTCTAAAACCACCCGCTTTCTAAAACCACCCTTTGAGTGCGAATGTAGATAGCACTGTCTTTACCGCCCGCCACTCGCGCCGAGCCGCCGCTGTATCGAGCGGTGAAGTTTCTTCGCCAACTGGCCTGTAAAACAACATGCAATCTTCATGCAATAGACACGCGGTTCGCACCCAACGTCCGCGACGATGCCGTCCATGAACATCCGCACTGAAAAAATCCGCCTCGTCGTCTTTGATTGGGCCGGCACCACCGTCGACTTCGGTTCACGTGCCCCCACGGCAGCATTCACGAACGTGTTTGCTTCGCGAAATATCGCAGTCAGCAACGAACAAGCCTGTGCGCCGATGGGGCTCAATAAACGTGACCATTTGGTCGCGATGTTGACGGAACCCGCAATCGCTGCGGCATGGCAAAAGGCTCATGGCGCCCCATGGTCCGAAAACGATGTCGATGATCTGTATCACGCGTTTGTTCCCATGCAATTAAACGCGATCGAGCAGCATGCCGGCCTTGTGCCCGGTTTGACCGATGTGATCGAAGAACTGAGGCATCGCAGGGTAAAAATTGGTGGAACGACCGGCTACTTTCGCGCTGCGGCCGATGCGGTGGCTCGACGAGCCGCCGAGTCAGGGTTCGCCCCCGACGCGAACGTTTGCGCCGATGATGTCAGCGAAGGTCGCCCTGCACCGCTGATGATCTTTCGTGTGATGCGAGACCTCGACATCGACTCGCCGCAAGAAGTCGTCAAAATCGGCGACACGATTGCAGACATCAAAGCAGGATTGGCCGCGGGGTGCTGGTCGATCGGAGTCTGCGATAGCAGCAGTTTAATGGGACTTTCCCATGCCGATTACGCCAAGTTGTCCGAGCCGGAACGATCGCAGCGACTCGAACAAACTGCGCAGACATTCCGCAGTGCCGGAGCTCATGCCGTAATACAATCGATCACTGACTTGCCCGCATTGATGGATCAAATCAATCGCAGCGATAATTCCGCGCCCCACGTGCTGGTGTGAGCCCTAACCCGCAACGCTTCCACCATTGACGATTGCCCGAGCGACCGACCAGACTAGGTGTCAGCGAAGTAGCGACGCGATCGACGAACGAGTTAGCGCTGTCTTTCGCAGCTGACTCACCCCCAAACCGTACCCTCGTCCCCCATTTGCATCGCTTACCATGACATCGATCACGGGGGACGCCGGTTCATGCGACCCTCGTGATGGCAAAACAAGAACAAGATCGAGAAGACCTGCTTCGCGACGGTCGTCAAATGGCGATTCGCGGCGAGACGACCATGAACGACACCGTGGTCACAATCGGTTTCCGTGACGCGGGTCAAATGAGCCTGTATTGCGGTCCCGACCCTGTGTTTCAGTTCAACGCGGGACAACAGCTTCGCCGCGTCTTTTTCGAGGGTGAACGCTATGCCGCCGATGCCCGGCATCTAGTGCGACTGGATCGAGCCACGCGTGGTGGCAAGGTTCAGTTCGTCGCAAAACACGTGTCCGAGGACCGCTACGCTGCGATCATCAAATCACTCGACCGATGGATCGGCGATTTGCGTTTCGTCGTCACGCAAGGGCATGCGGAATGGAGAGTGGCGGACCAGCAAGAAGCGGCGTTTCACCAACAACTGTCTCGGTGGCTTGACGCGATGCCGCAGCCCATCGAAATCGCGGATTCACCCAACGTTTAGCGGGTCTTGATTGTTTTTCGCCACAGGAATCAACTACACTGGTGCTGCGTTAAAGCCTTTTTTTGAGGGCGGCGGGACTTACGCGGAAGCTTCGGAGCGTTCGAAAAATGCCTCCAAAGTCTTGACGACTTGTGTGACGCCCCCCAATCTGAAGCTCTGACAAAGCACTCGCTTCCATCTTGGCCAAAAATTTCCCTTTCCGCCAACAGCTCTTTTGTTCGCATCCCTCGATTCAGACCGGGTACATGATGATCACCACTCGCATCGCTGCGTTCCTTTGCATCGCCTTCGCCACCACCTATTCGCTCGCGGCGGATCGACTTGTTTTCGAGCCTCCTGCAGGGACCGCCAATGGTCACCATATCGTGTTGATCTCGGGTGACGAAGAATATCGCACCGAGGAATCGTGTCCCATGCTTGGCAAAATCCTCAGCCAGCGACACGGCTTTAAATGTACTGTCCTGTTTGCGATTGATAAGAAAACGGGCGTAATCAATCCCAACGATAATTCCAACATCCCTGGACTCGAAACACTTGCCGATGCGGATTTGATGATCATCGGAACACGTTGGCGCGTGCTTCCGGATGATCAAATGGCACCGATCTTGGATTATCTCAACGCCGGAAAACCACTGATCGGGTTTCGCACCTCGACTCACGCATTCAAGAGTGGCAAGTTTGGCGGATATAACTGGGCCAATTTTGGTATCAACGTGATCGGCGAGAATTGGCACAGCCATCATGGACATCACAAGGTCCAAGGGGGCCGCGCCGTGGTCGTCCCTGAAAATGCCGACCATCCCATCTTGAACTCGGTCTCGGATATCTACACCGCCTCGGATATCTACGGCGTGGTGCACTTAGACCAAAAAGCGGCGACAGTGTTGTTGCGTGGTGCGGTCATCGCGGCGCTCGATCCCGACGCACCGATCGTCGAAGGCCCAATCAATGATCCCATGATGCCGTTGGCGTGGCTGAAAAGCTATCCATCGCCATCGGGTGAAACCGAAGGCAAAGTCTTTGCAACCACCGCCGGTGCCGCCGTCGACTTGTTGAGCGAGGATTTGCGTCGTTTGTTCGTCAACGCCAGCTACTTCTTGACCGACCAAGAGGTTCCCGAAAAAGCGGACGTCGGCTTTGTCGATCCCTTTGATCCCTCGTTCTATGGTTTTCAGCCCGAAAACTATTTCCTCGAACGAGGACTGAAACCCGAAGACTTTGAACTTGGCAAATCCGCGAAATCGGTTCAGTAACTGGATCGGCCACGCCATCGCTGAAATGCTTGCTTAACATCAAAGAGCATCCGGCTCCGCCGTGTTGCGGCCATCTGGGCCGGGTGCGAATATCGAAGCAAGAATCGATGCGAACATCATTGCATCGATGCGTGTCACAGCGGTGTCGACACCCTCGCAGCGGAAAAGGGAGGATTTCCGTCCACAAGGGGGTAAAACCTGAGCGGTCTGGATCCCATCCCCTCTACGCCGGTGGGGTTCCCGAGTATGGTTCGTGTCTGATCGCCGCCCTCTACCCAAATTTGAGTATCGTCTTGGATTCGTCCGCAAAAACTGCCGCCCCGTCGCTGTTAGATTTGCGGTTTGGATTTTTCTGTGCAATCGCTGCACACACGCTGTGGGGGCTGTTCCCGATTTACTGGCGTCAACTTGGCCACGTCGATGCAACCGAGTTGGTTTGGCATCGCATTGTGTGGTCGTTTCTGATGCTCTGCCTGATCATCCCATTCGTCCTTCGCAAAGGGAATCTGGGAGGATACCAAGCGTTTGTAACCGCGGTTCGAACGCCCAAGGTTTGGGCAATCTATTCGCTTGCCGCTGTGATGATTGCGATCAATTGGTTGGCATTCCTGTGGGCGGTCCAAAACAACCGCGTGCTCGAAGCATCGCTGGGTTATTACATCAACCCGCTGATGAATGTCATGTTAGGGGTGATCGTGCTCGGCGAGAAACTTGGGCGAATCCAGTGGCTGGCCGTCGCGGTTGCCGCGGTCGGCGTTTTGGTGATGTCGATTGCTGGCGGCAGCGTTCCCTGGGTCTCCTTGGCGATGGCCAGTTCGTTCGCCTTCTATGGACTGATTAAAAAGAAAACTCAGTTGCCCGCGATCGTCGGATTGTGGTTCGAGATGGCAGTATTGTTTTTGCCCGCGTTCTTTATGATCGCATCCCGAGCGACCACGGGCGACAGTGCCATGATCGCATCCAATATGACGGTGAAGCTGATGTTGATCGGCGGTGGCTTGGTGACCATCACGCCGCTGATGTTGTTTGCTGCGGCAGTTCGCCGGGTGAATTTGTCGACGATCGGGATTTTGCAGTACATCGGCCCGACCTTGCAATTTATCGTGGGCGCGTTCGTGTTTGGCGAACCACTCGATGGATGGCGAATCATCGGTTTCGGCTTCGTCTGGATCGGACTCGTTATCTTCTTGGTCAGCCCAACGTTGCGAATGCGGTTGGCCAGCAAGCAGGTTTCACTCAGCCGAAACTAGCATCTCCGTAGCGGAAAAACGTCAAGCGTGTCGTTCCGCCCCGCTGCCGGCAGCACGCAAATAGCAAACAGGCAAGCAAATTCGCGTTTTAATTCTGCGAATCGCAGCTCCATACCACGCTTGACTGTCACCCCCGCCACGTCCGCTATTGGATGCACGATCGCTGTCGAAGGCTCTAGCGTTGCACTTCCTGCGACCCCTCCGTTTTGAAATCGGCTGTCGTTGTTCGCCTCGTTGGGACGATCTGTTTGCTATACGCCAAGGTTGGGCATCCGTCAAACACCAACCGATCCAAGTCGCTTCGTTCCTCTAATCCATGTCACTCGCGTCACCCCGCCCTCCCAAAAACAAACGCGGTGGCACGAGACAGCCAGGGCTTTGATTGTCATGACAAGATATCGCCACCGCTACTTCTTTTTCGGTTTACTACTTGTGTTGCTCGGTGTTCAGTTCCGAATGGTCGATTCATTTGTCCTCAATGAATCCACCACGCGTACGCTGGCTCGGTTCAGCGAAACAACCACCGCGACCAACACAACCACTCTCGATTCGATCCTGCTGCGGGTTCACCCCAAGCCGATGAAGCGAGTCCAACCACCGCGTTGGTTGGGTCTTTCGATGATTGCGTTTGGTGCCGTGATCACGCTGCATGCGTTTGCAATGCCCAAAGAGAATTGAATCTAGACACCCGATTCAATTTGAAAGATTTCCGAGACCTGTTGCGTTTTGCCCCGTTCGTTCCCGGCCAGCATGGAAGCCGTTATCCGAGGAACCGTTTCATTTCCTGAAACTGTTACCACTGCGATATTCTGTCATGCTGCTTTTACCGCTCTTGCTGCTGTGGGCCCGTACGCCAATGTATTTTTCGCGTTACCTGATGGCATGCCTGATCCCGACGACAACGCTGATCGCGGTCTTGACTCCGTTATTCGTCGTCACGCTCGATGGCAGTGTTTCGGCCGCTGACCGGTTTGGCGACGATTCGCAACAAAACGCAACAGGTCAAAACCGCAGTGACTTTGATGGCGTTGGGCCTCTCGCGGAGGGTGCGGCGCGGGACAACGATTCTCGTAATCCCAAACTGACACACCACAATTCGCTGCGTCATCAATTGCGCGAAGGCTCGGTGATTCCTCAGGTCACAGGCCAAATCTCGATGTCCGGTCGCCGCTGGCTCTTCACCCCCAGCGACGAAAACAATCCTGAAACTCATTCGCCCGATAACCGGCTGCGAGAATCGGAAACCCACATCCGTGAATCCGTTGAAAACGGAGCCCATTCGCGTGTGTTTACCACTTCGATCGAAACGTATGAACGCGAATCAACAGCGGCCCGCTCTCAGTCGCAGTACCCATCACTCGAAATCGTCGAAAACCTAGTCTTGCAGCGGGTCGTCAATGCAATTCGCGCCGATGCAAACGATAGCCAGTGGACGATCACCGCACGCGTCACCGAATTTTTTGACGAGAATCGGCTGATCCTGATCACGGCCCAGCGATCGGCCCAGTAGCGATCGGCCAGTAGTGATCGGCCCAGTAGCGATCGGCCCAGTAGCGGTCGGCCCAGTAGCGGTCGGCCTAAAAAACGCATTCTCTCGCAATGTGCCAGGGACTTCTCCCCGGCATGACTTAATATTTCCGCCCCCGCCGGATTAACGCGCGTCCTGCAGTCCGACCACGATCACCAGTCCAATGAACGCCATAACGGCAACTGCGGCGAGTGCAAGCAGCGTTCCTCCGATCATCCACACCATCTTTCCGGTGTCCGTTCCTCGTTTGGGCGAGACCGAGACCAAAGCATTAGTTAAAAACTGAGCCGCGATCGAACCGTACAGCAGCGGAGTGAAAAACAAACCTGCGATACCTCGCAGCCCTCGGCTGACATTTCCTTCGATGAAATAGCTGCCAAACGAACTCACGACAACCACAACGGCCAAGAACCCCAACGCAATCGTCGTTAGCGACAATGTCGCCCGCGGCCACCCCTCTTGGCAACTATAGATTCGTCCCAGTGGCGGGATCAGCAGCATGCATGCCAACGCGCATCCCAGCAACGGCGACGATCCGGTGACAAAGTAGCCGGCTACCAACACAATGCCGCTAAGCACGCAGACACCCACCCAAGTCGAACTGCGGATCTGGTGTTCGGATAACGCCAAACGACCAAACTTGCTCGTCCGTAGAACAAGATTAAACAGCGGGCTGGCGACCCACGTCATCAAGGCAAACGCGATGTAGGCGATCAACAGTGGTTGCAGCCACGGTGACCATTCGGGATG
>NZ_JBFHFD010000001.1:0-76108 GCF_041583735.1 Novipirellula sp. | reverse complement strand
CAAAATTTAGTTCCGACGGAGAGATTCGCTTGACGGTCGAGCGAGACGACGCGGACAACGAAAGCTGGATCACGTTTTGCGTCGCCGATACCGGAATCGGGATGACCGACGAACAACTCGACCGGCTGTTTCAACCTTTCATCCAGGCAGATGATTCGACGACCCGCCGCTTTGGCGGAACGGGACTCGGTCTGGCCCTGACACGACGCTTCTGTCAGTTGATGGGAGGCGAGGTCAGCGTCCGCAGCGAACCAGGCTGCGGATCGGTGTTCACGATTCGTTTACCGACGGCTCAGAGCCCGCAAGTCCCGGCGATCGAAAATACGGAGGATGACAGGACCACGGACGACGAGGGGGCTCCGGTCGCATTGGTCGTGGACGATGACCCGGCGGCCCGTGACCTGCTGACACGTTTCTTCCGCCGTCAGGGATTCCGTGTCGAATTGGCTGCAAACGGAGACGAAGCGTTGGTCCATGCGCGAGCTCACCTGCCCGCCGTCATCACGCTTGACGTGATGATGCCTCGGCTCGACGGCTGGGCCACACTCGCGGCGCTGAAAGCCGATTCACAGCTTACCGACGTTCCGGTCATTATGTTGACGGTCGTCAACGAAAAAGGCATCGGATACGCATTGGGTGCCGCGGAATATCTCACAAAGCCGATCGATCGCCCCCGACTCGCTGAGGTGCTTCGGAAGTTGCGGATTCAACATCTTGTCGATAACGTGCTGGTGATCGACGACGACGAGGTCGCACGGGCCTCGGTGCGGAAGGTCTTTCAAGATTTGGATGTGTTCGTGGTCGAAGCCGAAAACGGCCAAGTTGCGCTGGACCGCATCGGCGAAAAGCCGCCCCAGCTAATACTGCTCGATCTGGTGATGCCCGTGATGGACGGATTCGAGTTTCTCGATCATCTGCGAAAACTTCCCGAAATGCAGGATATACCGGTGGTCGTATTGACGGCACGCGATTTAACCCCAGAGGAACGGACCGAACTGAGCGGCAAGGTGGAGCAGGTTTTTAATAAACTGTCATGGACATGCGAAGATCTACTGCTGGAACTTCGGCGAATCCTTTCTGAATTTCAACATCAACCGCCGCCGAATCAAAACGATCTCGCTGAATCGTCCGACGAGGTAACTCGAATATGAATAAGTTGCTCTTGGTTGAAGACAACGAACAGAACTGGGACATGCTCTCGCGACGGCTAAAACGTCGTGGATACGAGGTGCTAATCGCCACCGATGGGCAACAGGGGGTACAGCGTGCCGAGCTTGATCACCCCGACTTGATCCTGATGGATATCAGTCTTCCTGTAATGGATGGCTGGGAGGCCACACGACGAATCCTTGCACACGAAGGCACCCAGGCTATCCCGATCATTGCGCTAACAGCACACGCGATGGACAGTGATCGAGAAAAATCGCTGGCTGCTGGGTGTAAGGATTATCACACGAAACCGGTCGAATTCGACCGATTAGTCGAACAGATCGAAGCACTTCTGAAGCAATGAAGGGCTAAAATAAACGAAAAGAGTAAGTTGACCGGTACGGTTATGGCTAGATAGGCACTTAAGAGAATCGACCGGAGGCTTGATTTCTTAGCTAATACTTGACTCCCGGTACAAAACCCTTCCGTCTTGTCCAGTCAGTGATATTGGAAACGAGATGGCAGTTGGCTAGATCGGAAGTTGCGGATACCGTTGGCGACGACGATGATTTACTTTGGGGGGGGATTCTTTTGCGGTGTTCCTGCGATGACAGCACTGCGGCGAAACTAGTGTTTGAAAATTTGTTAGTTGGTAGCGAACTGATACGACGTCCATCGCTACGCCGCTCGTCGATTCGGCTTCAGCCGCACCGAGTGCCTGGTTACACTCGATCCTCGTTATCTTTAGATCGATGGCCTTCGGCAATTCGTTATCTCGCACCGGATGCTAACTCTCCCGGGCTGAATGTCCGCAGAGATGATTAAACCAATCTTGCGTAACTCGAAGGAAACCGTCGAAGTATTTATTTGTAGCAGTACAGAATGCATTGAGCACTTGGTGTTTAACGTTTAAAAGACCCGCTCGACGTAGGATTGCAAGTCTAACGAGCAAATTGGCTTTTTTTAGAATCCGCAGTTTCGATGAGTGTAATATTTTATCAAACGACTTCACGTACTCGTGATCGCGATCCACGGAACAGAGAATCCACCATAATTGAGTTGTGTTCAGGGAGATGGTAACGTTTTGCCATGCGACCCGTCGTCTCTCCTGGTGATGCAGATATCACGAAATGTTCTCACTAGCCGTCGATCGTTGAAATGGTCAAGGGCCATTATTATTGTATGCATCAAACGCGGTCCACAAATTGCTATTTGGTATGTCTTCCTTCGACAACTTTAGCAATGGACGTCGTCCAAATTGTCGGTGAAATTCATCTGATGCCGGAACCCAGCCACTTTGGAAAACTCACCTACCGAAGCTATCGGCGTGAACGGAGTTATGTTTCAGTTCTTTCATTGGTACATCAAACCCGATGGCATGCTGTGGGAAGAGCTTAAGGTTGAAATCGCGTCGCTCGCAGAACTAGGTGTGACAGCCGTTTGGCTTCCACCGACATATAAAGGTAATCAAGGGTCAAGCGATGTCGGTTATGCCGTTTACGACATGTTCGATCTGGGCGAATTTGACCAAAAGGGTTCGGTGCGAACGAAATACGGCACGAAGGAACAACTGCTTGCCGCCGTTAGTCGCTGCCGAGAAGTCGGCGTTCAAGTTTACGCCGACGTCGTGTTCAACCATCGTATTGGGGGCGATGAAGAGGAAACGTTCCAAGCGACACCGGTCAACGACGATAACCGCCACGAAGTGATCGGCGAAAAACGTGAAGTTCGGTCGTTTACGAGGTTTACATTCCCTGGTCGCGGCGGCAAGTACTCGCCGATGGTTTGGACGAAGGATCATTTTACGGCCGTTGACTACGATATCAACGATCCAGAGTACAAGGCAGTCTTTTTAATTGAGGGTAAGTCATTTGACTCTGCCGTCGACATTGAGAAAGGTTGTTTCGACTACTTGATGGGTTGCGACGTCGATGTAAAGCATCCAGAAGTACAAGAGGAATTAAAACGCTGGGGCACTTGGTACTTAAAAGAAGTCGGGCTGGATGGCGTTCGGTTCGATGCAGTTAAGCATATTGAAGCGGGCTTCTTCCCTCAGTGGCTACAACATGTTCGTTCGGAGGCTGGACGCGACGTGTTCGCCGTCGGTGAGTACTGGTCTTACCACTTGGACGCCTTAAAATATTTCTTAAATATTACCGGCGGGGCGGTGACATTGTTCGACGCTCCGCTGCACGCAACGTTCTCACGAATCAGCAAGACATCGCCGGACTTTGACATGCGGCAAGTTTTCGATGGTAGCTTGGTCAGCCAAGTGCCGGAACTAGCGGTGACGATTGTATCCAATCACGACACGCAACCGCTGCAGGCGCTGGAATCAGTTGTCGAGGCTTGGTTCAAACCGCTTGCATATGCGTTAATTTTGCTTCGCCGCGACGGCTACCCGTGTTTGTTCTACGCGGACTACTACGGAACCAAGTACACCGACAAAGGCCGCGATGGCAACGAGTACACGATTGAAATGGCGAGCCACCGTTGGTTAATCGATAAGTTTCTTGCTGCCCGTCAAGAGTTCGCTTACGGCGATCAGTACGACTATTTTGACAATCCAAACATGATCGGATGGACTCGGTCAACAGGCGACGGTAGACAAGGACTCGCGGTAGTAATGAGCAACGCAGGCCGCGGGAGCAAACGGATGCAGTTGCAGATGCCCAACGCAACGTTCCGCGATCTTACGGAGCATCAGGACGAAATCGTAACAGCGGACAACGAAGGCTGGGCAGAGTTTCGATGTTGCGAACGCTCCGTATCGGTTTGGGTTCCAGTTTGAGAGGCTTTGCAATGGGTCGATCTTAGGCTCTCATTGCTTGCACGCGTCATACACTTCACACGAGCTACTCGATCTTGGTGCGGAAGCTCGCCTCGAGGTAATAACGAAGATCATACTCAGTCGATTCCACATTGTGAGGACAAACTGCGATGATGACCAACTGGAGCATCGACAATTGGAAGTCCTGGGCTTTGTCGGAAACGTGAATAGTCTATTAATGGTTTGAACAACCTGGAGAATAGGATGGCCATCGAACTAAGCGATCCAATTAAGATCATCCTCGCGATCTTTCTACCGCCAGTCGGTGTATTTCTTGAAGTTGGACTGGGACTTCACTTCTGGCTCAACATAGTGCTCACACTGTTTGGATTTATTCCCGGAATTTTGCATGCATTGTACATCATCTTAGCCAAGTAGGTGTTTTTCCGCGGCACTGAAGAGACGGGCGAGTGAAGAATCGTCAGCTATCTTTAAATTAAAAAGTGGCCCCATTCCACACCTCAGGTCGAGTCATCGATGATTATCTACACCAGTTCCTAATTTCCTTGCGTTCCATTGGTTTTGAAGGGTAATCGGTGCAGCGGCTTTGATTGCTTTTTCACAATCTCCAGGTCATTCCGCGGGTGCCATCGCAATGATCTCTGGGTTGTATAGGTCCATCGTTTTTGGTGCGGCGTTGGTACGTTGTTTGCGGTTCATGGATCTATCTTAAATCGGCATCGGATGGCGATGCCGCGTAACCTTGATCTAAATACAGAGAGCAAATAATGTCCGCAGACGCAACACGAATGGGGTATAAGTCCCAGGGTACCGAAGCCTATCAGCATTCCGAAGGAACGCTTGCCCGTAGCATTGAGCATCAGACTGCTAAATTACCGTCAGACGTTTTCCTGTGGGCAGCATTTGCTTCCATAGGCGGATCGCTACTTTTGCAGTCCATGGATCGAAAAAACGAAAGTTTGTTTGTGGGACAATGGGCACCAACCTTCCTCGCGCTTGGAATCTACAACAAGATTGTCAAAATCGCGGGATCCGATCGCACGAGAAGCTAAGCTATTCGCTTCCGATCGGTCGCAGTTGTTTTGAGTATTAAGGTTGCCGGATCGAGAGTGATCCGGCAACCTTTGCTGTTGTTAATGTGGCGGAGTGAATTTCTGCCACCTCGTGCAACATCAGGGAATGTGATAGAGGGCAAAATTTCAGCGTTAAAAAAACGGAGCCTATCGGCGGTCAGATTCAATCGAACCGACAGTTCTTCACGACATTATCGGACCCTCAGGCTGTTGCTAGCCGGGACAGCAGGCAGAATCGGCCAGTTTAGAGAAGAGACGGCGTTGTTTGTCCCAGTTCGGCTCGGCGGCGATCGGGCGAATTTGTCGCTCTGTGAGCGGGGCTCGGCCGTCGGTGTAGGGCCTCAGGAAGATGACTTTCTCTTGAAGGTCGGGAGCAAGGCTGGTGAGGTTGAGAATTTGGGTCAAACGAGCGCGGGTGATGCGGCCGGCTCGGGCCAGATCACCTTGCGATTGAAATCGACCGGTAGCGAGGATGCGGTCGAAGTGGACCGCAAGGGCCATCAAGCGGGATAGCCGTGGCAGACGCCCCGGTGTGGGCTGCGGTGGGGCCACTCCGCGGCGAAACTCGCGAGACCCGCGATCTGTTCGGGCGACGTGAAAGTTTCGCCGGATGGGCCGCGTACGCAGCGGGGTTACGCGTGAATCGTTTGATGCATCGGTCATTGGACTATCTCAGAGATGTGGCGTGCGAAGTTTGTGTCTTGGCCGAGTGAACTCAAGCCGGCTGGGTAAAAAGTAATTTCAATCGTGCCGGCGACACCGTCGTAGTCGATCCGCTCGATCAATAGTTCCATCAGTCGGCAGCGTTCTCTCGGCGGGATGGCGTCCCAAGCCTTGTCGAGTTCACTCAGCGTTTTCCGAATCGATGCGTGACTGACGCGGATCGGCCGATGGTTGTCGATCGTTTCACGCAGTTCCTCCAATCGAGCTTCGTTTTTGTCGATGCGTCCTTGCGTCGCTTCGATCAGATCGGGGCCGGCGGCCGTTGCAACAAGGTGCGTGATCTCAGCGTGATCGTCTTTCAAGAATTTGGCGATCGAGTCTGCCTCACGGCACTGTGATTCTATGTCGTCACGGTTCTGCTCGTGACAGCGTTCGTAGATGTCTCGGATGAGTTCATCATCGCCAGTGAAAACACGAAGCTCTTCGACCACGAAACTTTCGATCTGCTTGGCAGGGATCGACGGCGATGGGCACGAGTCGTAGCCTTGCTTTTCGGCTTTGCCGCAAACGTAATAGCGATATCGTTTCGTTCCTCGACCAGTGGACGTGTGCCGCATGGCTAGGTTGCAGGCCGCGCACCGGAGTATTCCTCGCAGCATCCCGTCGAAGTTTGTCGCCGCTCGTAGCATGCCGGTGCGACCGTTTTTCCGAAGCGACTGTCCGACGTTGGCGAAAACCTGAGGATCGACGATTGACTGCGAGTTCATACGGCGGCATCAGAATCGATGCGCGTACATCGAAGGCGCGGTGTATCACATCTGGTATGGATCGCCGGGACATCGCCAGCACAAAACCCGAGCTGACATCCTTACACGTCACAACTTTGAATTTGCGCGTGATGTTCAATCAAACAGCGATGGGATCCTTGAGTGGTCTAGTGAGGAGCCAGAGCTACACGCTGAGGTCCGTGGGTATTTTAGAAACAGGCGAAAAGATGGTTGATTGGATCGAGTACGCAGAGCAGCGGCGCGGCATGAATTACGATTCGGCCGTCAAAGAGGCGATCGAACAGCACAGCCCAGGTGAATCGATCTTGGATGTGGGATGAGGTGGGACCGATAGTCGTAGAAGACAGTAACTTGCGGCGGATGGTGGCGGTGTTCGGCTAATCTCGGGTCTCGGAAACCAAGCCACCGAGCAGGCATTATTGGCCGAAGGTGATCGTCTTTCTTACATCAACCTCAGTTTCCACTGGTCCCGCGATTGGTCCGTCGAAAAAAAGGCAGAAGCGAGTGCTACGCAGCTCTCGATGTCCACAGCTTTTCTCGCTTTGAGCGGTGCAATCCGCCATCGCCGCATCAACTGCGACTGTATTGGTGGGCGATCAATAGTGATCGCCGGTGTGTTATTGGTCTGTCTCGGGTCTCAGTGATAATGCCCCTGAACAGGCCTGTTTCAGTTTAGCGACGAGGCCCAAGTCTGCCAACGTCGTCGTTTGCAGTCGCGACTCCCGTTCATGAAAATGATTGCTGCCGAAGAAAGAGAGCCTTCGGTGTTTCATCCACCTAACGAGAGCAATCATGGGTGTCATCAGCAAGAGCGTGCAGTGTCCCGAGCCAGTCTGTACCGCGTGTAGCGAATGCAGAGGGCCGTCGGTAGTGTATAGAGGCCACGTGTGCTGTCTGTCGTGAGATTTGAGACGCTTGGCGAGATTAATCGACCGAAGAGTGCTATTTCTGTATGGCGTCGTCCTGGGGGGATCCTCGGTACTCGTGTGTCTTTTCGTTGTCTCTTGGGTTCAATTGCTTGTCGTCGAGTGATACACTTCCTGCATTGAGGCAGGAAATGACAAGTCGGATATGTAATGGACGATCCAAAAGACGAGGCACCGGACGCTAAGCAAGAACGCTTAGTTTTAGCTCTGCGAAAAGCGTACTACGCGTGGACAGTTCCCGACGACGAGAGACTACTGGAAGAGAGCCTGGCAGTGACCGAACGTCGCGACTAAGAAAGAAGCGGCGGGACGCTGTTCGACGATGGGCATCTGATCAACTTGCTTGATCATCGACCAGAAATGTCACATCAAGCATTTTTGGTACAGCGTTTACGTAGATGGTAGTCTCAGTCCACCCACACCTCGCTAACGGATTAGTGTTTTGGCATGAATGACGAATTTATTCACGTCGATGTCGGCGAAGAGTTTAGTTATGAAGGTAGCAGGTACCGCAAACTGGACGATCGTAGAGCATTTTTACTGAGTGATAATCCTAGTGAACCGAAGGCAGACGAGAAGGTCATTCACTTCTACCCAGAAGATGAAGTGAGTCGGGACATATCAGAGTCCGTGCAGTTGAGACCTACGGAAGAACTAACGGCGCGACCGAGACTGAGGAACGCCTTGGTTTGGAGCGTCATCTTTGCGGTTAGTTTAATACTCGCTGTGGTGATTCTATCGACCATCACCTGGGCTATGAGCGGCTGAGCCTCAATTACGACGCCTCACATCGAACCAATCGTGGCCTATGGGCTGATCGCTGTTGTGCGGCGTCATGGGACTGGCGAAAGCTGTCGATAGAAGAGCGGGGAAAGTTGCGTAAAACTCAGCTCACAGAACTTGCAACCAAATCGTGGTTGGGAATAGATCAGCGGTACATGAAAATTCAGGAATAAAGAATGCACAGGATAGAAACTTGTAGATTTAGATGGGGCGAAAAAGGAGGTCCTCGCACAGGAACGCAATTCAGTGTTGAGAAGGTGGGTAGGTACACGGAAACACTAAGCCGCAAAAACGAAGTCCGAATCCAGCTCCATGTCCTGGGAGTTCCTGAAGTCAAGGGAGCAGGTTTAAAGGTCGAAAATTACGGCACTCTTGAATTTTCGCCACAGGCGGCGAAGAAACTAGCAATTGCGCTGCTGCGTGAGGCAAGCGAATCTGACTCAACTGTAGTAAGCGAAGCCATCAAACTTCTGGAAAACTGACACAATCAATAGACTTGGCACTAAATATCAGTTCCAGTCCGGTCTCACTTCGGTGGCAACAACCCAAATTTGCCATAGAAGCCCTTGTCGGTGGCATTGATTTGTCTTTCGAGGCCATGAGTGGAGCCCAGTGCCAATGGAATGAAGAGGGTTGCCTTTTCCTGGGTCGTTGTACTGGATGTGAACGATTTTGTCGGCATCGTATTGAATGTCGCAACAAAGTTGTCGGCAAGCCGCGCGAGAGGACAAGTTGCTGGAAAGTCGACAATAACCAAAGGCGTTCGGAGGTAAAACAACCTGGAAGTAAAAACCTTCCAACTGCATCGAAATCCGAAACAGCGAAACGACTTTGGGACGATGGCTTGCTTCACGTTGAGATTGCCGAGCAGATGGGATGTATCCCTCCGTACGTCACCAAACTGATCCAGCACTGGCACGACCAGCGTGGGTTGCCCCGGCCAAATAACAAGAAGCGTCGTAAATCGCTCAAGAACAAGCAGCAACGGACGCCGCTCTACAAACAGATCGCCAATCAGGTGCAGGAGTTGATGGAGGCTGGACTTTCTAATCTGGAGATCGCGAGGCAGACCAAGACTTCTGACACCAACGTCGCCAAGGCCATCAAATCGTGGCACGAGAAACGGGATCTTCCGGTACCGACGGCAGCCGATCGTCGCAATCAAAAGCTCAGGCGTGCGATGTCGATGCTCGATGGCGGTGCTTTGCTAACAGATGTCGCGAACGAACTCGACTACAGTGCCCGCGGCCTGAAGTTGGCGTTGGACAGGTACGCCGAAGACAATGGGGATGCGACGATTGATTTTAGGTCGCGGCGGGGTAACGCGAAGTCTGGAGGATCGGCAAACGGCAAAGCCCGCCCGGCTGATTCCGACGCCGCATAGGCAGCACCGCCGATAAAAACTCCGCAGACCCCGCTCGGTTCAGCACCCTGCTGGACCGGGTTTTTCCATGTCCAAACCGCCGCAAAGGCGGGGATCGAGTTCTTCGCCTGTGAGCCAGAAATGGGCTCAAACCAACGCTGGAGGATGGAAACAACGGCTCCCCATCGAAAGCGTACCGGAAGGCACTTTCTTAACTCGTTGATTTGCAACACTTTACGGAATTCACTTTCAAAGTTGAATTCAGGTTAGTGGTGTCCTCAACCATAACGAATTCAATCTTCAGAGGAAGTTTGGATTAGGCGCAACCAATCAGTCTTCGAAACCGAGTATCTAGGGTTCGAACAGCTCTGAGTGTTCTATTTTCAATCTGCGAACTCAGGCAGCCACGCCAGTTCGGAAAGAGTGCCGAATGTCGCGGCTTTGCGGTTCTTGGCGTTGGTAGTTTCGCCCGTGACCGATCTGGCTACTTTACTCAGACACCTTCATAAGCGGCCGTACGATTCCGTCGACTGGACAAGCCACTTTACGAAGGGTGGTTGCTCGTCAGCCGAAGCTCGCCGCCACTGCCACGTCAAGTGACCGCCGTCCGGTTGTTCTAGACTTCTTGTGATCGCGATTTCCACCACCACAGCCACGACCTCAATACCATCGGAGACCATGGGGAACGTTTTCCCATTGTCGGAATCCTCTCGTATCTTCTTTGGTTCTGGAACGATTCGAGTCCCCCAGCCATGCTACCCTTTGATCTCCCACCCTCCAAATGGGAAATCGCTCAAAACATCAGGCACAAACGATGCTTGCAGCACCAACTCGCCAAGTTGGTCGGACGCGGGTGCGACGACAATCAAATTAAGTGGGCTGTGGCAGCTAACGATCCAAACGCATTGTTTCGATCGTCCACTTGTCGTCCCGTTTAAGTTCGCTGTCTTCGCCGAGGAACATTTTGGAGGATTCTTTGCTGTCTTTGAGTTGCCAATTGAGCCACGCGAGTGCGACTCTGGTGAATTCGCCGCCATGCGGTTGCCTGTACGTTCCGCCATGGCCGACGTCGAGGTTTGTCATGGCGATCGGTATGTGATCGATTCGTGAATAGTCGTCCATCGCGTTTTTGTAGGCGATGTCGGAAGGCCCGCCCATAATGTACAGCACCGGTCCGTGAAGTTTCTTTAGATCGTCTTTTTTCAAAGCCGGCATCGCTTGCATGGGTGAAGGACTTGGCAAAACACCGCTGTTGCAAACAACTGATGTGGTGATCCTGGGGTCGCTTGAGATTTCGATGGCTTGCAATCCGCCGCAAGACATTCCCATTGCGGCGACTTTTGCGGTATCAACCTTGCCAAAATAGCGGCTCTCAGGGCGAGCGTTCTCAGTGATGATCCAATCCAAGCCGGCAAGCAACTGATTGGATCGAGTTCTTTGACGCGAAGTTTCGTCACGCGATTCAATTTGGTCGAGCAACCCGATCCCGAGAATGATATATCCGTGCGAGGCAATCTCGCTGAGAAAGTTCTTGTGCTCTTCGGTTGTGTTGGCGCAGGCTCCGTTTCCCCACAACAAGATCGGAAGCTTCGTTTCGCTTTCAAATTTCCCTAAGTTTTGTGGACGATAGATGGTCATTCCCGCCAGCGCTCGTGACTCGGTGGCGATCGCTGGGTATGCCCCCAGTCCACCGCCTTCAATCTTGATTTGCTTTGCCGAGTCTGCTTTCTCCTCGGCCTCGGATGCTTCCAATTCGCCTTCTTCCGAATCATTGATGATCGCGGCGTAGGCTGGTTTGGGATTGTTGCTAGCGTCGAACAACAAAGGATGCTGACCCCAACGCCACGTGCGACGATCGTTCAGTCCCCAAAACGTCACTCGCTCGATCACTTTCTCGTGTTTCTTAAATATCTTAAAGAGTTTCGCATAGTCTTCGGCTTGTGCGTTGAGGTCTTCAACCGAAGGCGGCGTGCTTCCGCGAGAACGACGTCCGCCGAAACCACTCCCGAATTGCCCGCCGGATGCACCTCGAATCGTTACGTCCAGTTCGGTGATGCTGACCTTCAAGCCCAGCGAAGCGTAGTCGGTGATGGATTTTTCGATGTCTTCGAACGGGACACCGCCGCTGCGCCAGTGACCCTGGATGCCAACCGCATGAACAGGTGTTCCATCAGCAAGCAATCGTTTCAGCAGTGCCATCGAGCTTTCGTGTTTTGGCCCCGACTCGATGTTGTAGTCGTTGTAATACAGAACCGCTTCGGGATCCGTCGCGTGCGCGAACTGAAAAGCGAGCGTCAGAAATTCCGGGCCGAGCGTTTGCATCCACTTTGAATCGCGTAAATTCTCAGTCGTCGCGGTCTGGGCATCGCCACCATCATTGATCGCTTCGTTGACGACGTCCCAACTCTGTAGTTTTCCTTTGTAACGACCGACAAGCGTTTCGATGTGGTCCTTCATCCGCTGTTTGATGACCTCCTTGTTGCCGCCTTGAAAAAACCAATCGGGAGTTTGCTGATGCCAAACGAGTGTGTGACCGTGTGCAGTCATGTTGTTCTGCTCAGCCCACTGAACCAGGGCGTCAGTCTGCTCGAACAGCCACCGGTCGTCGCCAGGATGGATCCGCTCGGGCTTCATGCAGTTTTCGGGAGTGACGGCGCAAAAGTGCTCCACCGCGAGTTGAAGTTCTTCCGCTGAATATCGCGTCGGCAAATCGCCAGCCATGCCGACAAGAAACGAATCTTTGAAAGCCTCCTTGATCACTTGGTCGATCTTGACGTCTACGACCGGCGCTGGATCAGACTTAGGCATTGGCTTGGGAAGCTCGCGTGTTGCAATCGCTTCTTGATCGCCTCGGCTGCCAAAAGAACGGTTCAACGCAAGGTTCTGCCCATCTCGCTTACCGGTGTAGTCGATCCGCATCTCCCGCTCGCCCAACTGCCGGACTTCAGCGAACGAGATCGTCCCGTCATCCATCTTCACATCAGTAAATTGGACGTCGCGCTTCTCATCCTCGGTTTCCACTTCCGCTTTGGCTGAGGCACCACCGTCATTGCTAATCGAGAAGTGCAGATGGTAAGTCTGAATGTCAAACGGTGTCTCAAATCGAGTGTGCCAAGTTCCGCCTATGCCTTCGTCAGACTTCGACGTTTGCAATTGCATCAACGAAAACATCTTCTCGGCATAACGCTTTCCGAATTCGCGAGATCCTCCCGAATCGAAATGCAGCTTGTCATCCGTGGTGCAACCGGCGGACGAAATCACGTGAGCGGTCGAGATGACTTGTGGTAGTTGTTCCAGGATCTCGTTGTGACCAGCGCAACGTCCGCCTTGATCAGCGTGAACCATCTCACCGGCGAGCAATGGGACATCCTGCGGGTTCAGGTTCAGGTCTTGCATTAGGTTGTCATAGACCGACTTGACCTTGTTGGGCCATTGCTTGTCGCCCGTATTGGATTCGCCTTGGTGAAGAAGAATGCCTTTGATCACTCCATGCTTCTGAGCTTCCACCGCCATATCGACAAGATACTTGTACGGGTTGTCGCCGTAGCCGCGAACGATGCTCTTCATCCAATCCGCCTCGCCTTCGATGTAGGACTGGAATGAATCTTTTTGGAACAGCTCAATCTTGCACCCTGGCACACAAACTTTGACGATGCCTACGCGGACGTCGTCGGGAAGTGATTTGACCATGTTCTTGCCGAAAGAATCGACCATGCAAATGCCTCGGCCGCGAGCAGCGAGTGGTGGAACAGCTTGATACCACTGGTCTTTCTGCCAGCCTCGATCCGCGTTATCGAAATCGGCCATCACCAATAGCCGATCGGGAATATCTCGATCGGCGTCATTCATCCGGCCACCGCTATCCATGTTGGATTGGCCGAAGCAGAGATAGATGTGAAAGTTTAGATCGACCGAATCATCCATTGCCACTACTTGCTGGCGGTCGGCGCTGGGACCGCTGCTCAGCGTTGACTTCGCGTCCTCAGACATCAAAACGTCGACAGAATTCGAGCGTTTGGCGGTGGCGTCTTCGCTTGCAAAGTCGCCTACCTTGCGTTGAAACACGATCGAATCACCAGCGATTTTACCGGTGTATTCAATGCGAATTTCATTGCCGCCAAAGTTGAGGCTTTCGACGAATGAAATCGAATCGTCTTGAAATTCAACATCGGCGAATTCAACAACGCGAGAGCGGTCAGCTAATTCAGCTCTGGCTTTTGCCACAACATGACGGTTTTTCTTGTCGATAGTCATGACGTACTTCTGGACGCCGATCTGAGTATCGAAGTCGACATTCCAGGATCCCGAAAGTTTGTCTTCAGGTTGGAAAAGAATGGGCGCGAACTCTTTCAGACTGCGACGCCATGATTGCCACTCGTGAGCTGTTTCTGGCGACAGGTAGTAGTGGGCGTTGACGCCAAGCTCTTTCAACTGCTTGACGGTGTCTCCTGGATCGCCGCCCCGACGTGTCCGACTACCATCAATTTCCTTGCTGCCGTAGCTAACAAAAACCAGTTTCACCTTGTCCTTGAATCCCTGAGTGTTCTCAACGTCGTCTTTGGAAATCGTCGCGCCACTGAAAAGCCCGATGTGCGAAAACTTGTCCAAATTGCGGAGCGTGATCGATTTGGTTTCCATGCTACCCATCGATAGACCAGCCATTGCACGATTGGGTTGATCGGTCAACGTGCGGAAATGCTTGTCAACGTAGGGAACCAACTCGTCGACCAGAACCGTCTCGAAGTCTTTGATGTCAAAGTTTCGCATGCCGCCCATGCGAGCTTCATTCGTCATGCCGTAGGTCATCACGATAACCAACGGTTTGGCTTTTCGGTCGGCGATCAAATTGTCCATGATCAAACCAGCGTGTCCTTGAACACTCCAGCCGTACTCGTTTTCACCCCAACCGTGTTGCAGATACAACACCGGGTAGCGTGTTTCTTGATCGCTGCCATAGCCCGGCGGAGTGTAAACGAATGCGCGTCGCTCGGTGTCAGTACTTTCCGAATGGAAGAAAATTTCGCGAACCTGGCCGTGCGGCACATTCTTCAGTGCGTAAAACTCGCGATCATGAGCGGGGATTTCAATGCCGCTTCCCCAACGCATTGCGCCGAAGTAGTACGTGCTGTTCGGATCAGGCACGTTCGCGCCATCGATGATCAACTCGTAGTAGTGGAATCCTTCATCGAGTGGGCGTGAATATCCGATCCACGCACCGTCTTCGCCTTTGACGAAATCTGTGCTTTCGCGAAAGGTTGTGGCAACGCTCTTTGCTTCCGGGGCGACGATGCGAAATTTGATGCGACCTTGCGAGTTGACTTGCGGGTATTCCTTGCCCGGCTGGTTTGTCGAGGCAGGTTTGAAGTCGTCTTTGATGCCTTCGGGTGTTGTGCTGGATTGCTTGTTGTCCGCAGCGGCCGGCGTCTCGTTCGTCGTGCCCACTGCATCGGTCGCTTTCCCTTTGTTAGCGGTTGTGTCCTGGAAAAGCAGTTGAGCAAAGTGGTACAGGTTGTTGCGCCAGTGCGTCGGGTCGTGTCCGTGTGAGTCAACGTTCCAAATGTGCGGCACGTCATTCTCTTTGAGGTAGCGCTGCAGACGTTGACTGATTCCGATCAGTCCGTCCTTGTTGCCACAGGACAGCCATAACAGTTCGAGTTGCTCTTTGGTCTTTTCCGGATTGCGTACCAATTCCTCGGGAGATTTCGTGTTGGGCGCGGACGAAAACCCGCCCACCCAAGCAAAAGTATCAAGGTTGGTCAGACCGAAATTTAGCGATTGCCCACCGCCCATCGACAAGCCGGCGAGGGCTCGATTTTCTCGATCGGCTTGAACGGAATAGCGAGACTCGATGGCAGGGATGACGTCGTCGAGCAAGTCTTTCTCAAAAACTGCGAAGGCTGGAGCACTCGCCATCACGTTGCCTTCGGCGCGATCGTTCTTTTGCGCGCGGCCGTTGGGCATGACTACGATCATTGGGACGGCTTTTCCATCCGCGATCAGATTGTCGAATAACACGTCAGGTGTCGCAAAACGCTGCCATTCAGTTTCGTCGCCACCGATGCCGTGCAGCAAATACAGAGCGGGATACTTTTTCTCGGACGAGTATCCCGGTGGCGTGTAGACGTTCATCTTACGAGTCGTGCCGACCGTCTTCGACTCGTAGTCGATCATCTCCAACTTGCCGTGCGGAATGTCTTCACGTTTTTCGACGATGCTATCCGCGGGATCGGGGTAAGTTTGCTTGTCGTCTGGACCGAGTTCAATCGGGCCGCCGAAACCGCCACCGCGTCGTCCCTGGCGGGGTTGTTCCGGGTTTTGCTCCTGTGCATGCACAACGACGCTGGCAATCTGAAGCGTGCCGAGCAGGATCAGAATCAGAAGTTTTTTCATGGGACAGTCATCAACTTTGAAAAGGTGGAGAAGGGAGGTTATTGGGGGGCCATCTAGATCAGGTTGCGTTTTGGTTTGGTGAAGTCGGCATCACTTGCGTCTAAAAATACCGATCAATCGCTTTTTGCTTAGTCAGCTCGCCAGTCTATTTGTCACCTTGACTACTCTGCGTTGCATCTTCGCTCTCGCCTGCAAACTCAACTGTGACGGCGAACACGAGCGGAAGTGAAAAGTCACCGCCTTTCACGAATTCAATGTTCGTGAGCTCCTTCTCAGCGTCGGCAGGAATCTTCAAGTAGCGAATCTGCTTGCCGTTGGCCTCAATCGCCAATTTTGATTCCGGCACATCTTCGCCTGCCTGATAAGTCACGATGTGTTTGCCGTTGACCAATTCGAAGTCACTTGTCGAACCGTCGGCGTAGTGACGACGAACAATCATGCTGGTCGTTTCGTCCTTGAAGCGTGGGTAGGCAGCCCAGGCGACGCCTCCCAGCATGTGAATCGTTTCCACATTTCCAGCACAGTCGATGCTGACCGATTCAGGCAACGTGCTCGGAAAACGTGACGATTTACTTTGCAAACCTATGATGTTGGCAATCCGATCTCCCTGAGGATCGACCAGCTCGAATGGAACTCCTTCCACCTCCACACGCCCGTACGAATCCAGTACGAACTTGTCCCCGGGCCGGCCGCGGAATCCGGGAAGCCCCTTGCCGCTGTTGACGGTCGCAACACCGGAGATATTCAACGGCGCATGCTTGCCACGTTTGGCAAGAAACGATAGCAGATCAGCCATTTCAGTTTTACTGATCGAGCTCTCAAAACCCTCGGGCATCAGTGACTTGGCAGACGATGTCAGTTGCTCGATGTCTTCGCGAAGCACCAGCTTTTCTTTGCCCTGCGTGTCGATGATGCGCAGCGAGTTGGCTGACTCACCCGCTAACATTCCCGATAGCACGTCCCCATCGACAGTCAGAATTTGATAGGTACGGAAATTGTTCTCGACACTACGCGAAGGATCAAGGACGTTCATCAATATCTCTTCTTTGGGATGAACCGCCATGCCTGTCAGATTGGGGCCGATCTCTTTTCCGACTTCGCCATGGATATGACAAGCCGAGCAGTGTTTCTTGAACATTGCCAATCCGTTTGTCACGTCGCCTTTCACGTGAGCGACTGGCATCCATTGGTCAACCAATGCTTGGCGATTGGATGTCACCATCGCACCTCGCGTTTCCATCAACTCTTTCGCGCGGTCGGCAATTGAGGACGTCGGATGGTTCAGCAATGCTTGGCGTTGATCCAACTGCAGATCATTGAACTGCACCTGACCATCAGCGATGGCTTCTAGCAAATCCTCTGTGCCATCGGCTCGAGAAAGCAGCAATGTCAAAATCTGATCTCCAATTTCCGGGCCGAGCGATTTTCTCAAATCCAACAGCGATTCGGAAAGCCCTTCCACTCGCGAGGCTTGCAGCGAGCTCAAAGCCGCGACCCCGGTTTCTGGCGCCAGTTGCGGAGTGAAGAACGCTTCGACCGCGTCAAGAATCTTGGGGCTCGTCGGTGCCAGTCGGATGGCTTGATCCCAGGCACTCAAGCGGTTTGCCAGATCGGCATCCGCGTCCATAGTGGTCGCCAACAGCTCATCCTGAATCTCGCCGACGATCTCACTCAAATTCGTGATCGACCATTTATCGGCAACCGCCAGAATTGCCGCCTTGCTTTCGACCGAAGTGTCGTTGGCCAAAAACTTTTCACGAACGATTCGCTGTGACTCGTCGGAAAGATACAAAACCAGATCTCGTGGCCAACCTTTCGCCAAGCCTTCCCAAACGGTGACGGCAACCGACGAATCGGGCGAGATTTCTAGCAGCCGGCTAATTTGCTCTGCCGTCGGCTGGTTTCTTGCCAAGTGTTCCGCCAGGACCGAGATCCGTTGTGTCAGCGAATCTACTACAGACTGATCCATCTTGCTCAGCGCCACGATCGCCGCAGCGGGATCGGTCGACGCTGCGGAAGTCCAAGCGTCCAATAAGACACCGTCGTCTTCGATCGAAGGCACCAAGCCAACAAGGTCGTCACCACTGATCGCAGCATTTGCAGTTCCTTCGGCGACTCGCAGCAACACCGTCAATCGCACCTTCGGATCGACGTCGTTTTGCAGTCCCTCGTCGATCGCCTTTACCACTTGCTCACTGCTGCAACTTGCAATCGCCGCATTGCGCACTGGGCTAGAACCATGGCGAAAACCGGCTTCGCATGCCTTTGCCAGAGCCGCTACCGCTGATTCACTGCCGGCTTCTGACAAACCGGCTAGCGTCCAAATCGCGTGCATCGCCGCCGGGTTCAACCCTATCTCGTCAACTTGTTCGCTGTTGACCAAGACTACGAGATCGCTGAGCGTCGCATCATCGGTTGCCGCTCTTTCGACCAACAATCGCTGTGCCGTTCGGCGCCAAAAGAAATTGTCACTGCTCAATGCAGCAACGAGTCCGGCGTTGTTAGAATTAGAAAGTTGTAACGTTCGTGTTGCAGAACCATCGCCAGCGTCGTCCGTCACCAGTCGATAGACGCGTGCAAAACGCTTGTCTCGCAAATCGCTTTCGTAAGCAGCCCCTTTGCCTGTTTGAAAACCGTTGGGCGTTGGATTGTGCTGGATGATGTAGTTGTACCAGTCCAAGACCCAAACGTTGCCGTCGGGGCCAACTTCCGACATGATCGGAGCGGACCAATCATCGATGCTGGCGACCGTATTGAACGCGTTTCGACTGCGGTAGCTGGCGCCGTCTTTCTCCAACACGAAAGATCCAACGAGATGTCCCGTTGGACCGCAAACCATTTGAATACGATTCCACCAAGTCTGTGGATAATTGCGAGCGGTATAAATTGCCGAACCACATCCGGCCGTGAATCCACCATGCCAGTCGACTTGTCGAATCCGATCGTCGATCGGTACGAATCGATGTGACGGAGCGATATTTTGCAATGTCTCTGGCGACCATCCGGCGACTTGATCGTAGTACCGATTGGAAATCGGCATATGGACGCTCGGACATCCGTTGGCCGTTGAACCAAAGACGTAGCCCTCTTCGCTGAAGCCTAGTCCCCAAGTGTTGTTATTGGTTCCGCGCATGAACTCCAAAGCATCGACACGAATCGTGTGCTCATCAAACTTACTCGATCCTGCGTCAGCAACTTTGCCGGTCTGGGCATCGATCACAAAGGCCGGAGCTGTTTTGTCCGATGCACCCGATTTGACTTTGAATCGCCAGAAGCCTTGGCGAAAACGCATCTGCGGCTCACCGTTGATCACGGGCTGCGAATTGTTGTATCCCTGCATTCCCCAAATCCAGTTATCGGGCCCGTACTGGAAATTGCTGACACCACCGTGAGTGTCGCCCAACGCCCAGCCGGTGATCAGTGACTGGCGGAAATCGGCTTTGTCATCACCGTCGATGTCTTTCAAATAGACGGTCTCTTCGCCGTCCTGAACGATCACGCCACCCCGGTAACAAACAAGCGTCGATGGGATGCTTAAGTTTTCTGCAAAGACAGTGAACCTGTCGGCTTGGCCGTCGTTATCAGTGTCTTCGCAGATCTTGATGCGGTCGCGGCCCACGGCTGGTTTTCCCTGCAGTTCGTTGGGGTAGTCTACGGTTTCGCAAACCCACAGACGACCATTCTCATCCCAATTCATCGCGATCGGCTTGCCCTTTAAACCCCCGTACTTGTCGTTTTGCTCGGACTTGCCGGGCCAGTTGTCGCTCGACTCCTTTGCCCAAATCGCGAGATGCGTTCCCTTCGGAGTCGCGTAAGCTTTGATGGACTGCTCTGCTGGCAGAGGATCTTGCATCTTCGAGAACGGTTCAGCTTGCGTTCCCCACTGAGCACCAGGGGTGTAGTTTGGGATCTTTGCACCCACTTCGGTTGACGAGAACTTTTCATCGTCAACCGAAGGCGAGGTCATCTCAGGTGTCGTGAAAGAGCGATTCGCCGCGTTGACTGCGTGAGCTTTTGGATCGCCGGGCTTGTCGCTGTCGGCAGAAGCAGCGGTAAGCGTCTGACCACAAGCCCAAATAACACCGCGTGCAAGCAATTTCTGAAAGTCCTCGTTGGACCACGTGCGATGATCGTGTCCCCACGCCGTGTAGAACACCCGCCCTTTTCCGCTAGTGCGGACCCACGTGTAAGGCTCGCCTTCGGGATCGCTAACGGGGCCGGACTCATCACTTCGCGTTTCGAGAACCGTCTTGTCCGGATTGAGTTTGCTGTGTCGATAGCTTTCGTCCATCGACCGAACAGGCTTCAGGCCCCGCATGATTTCATGGTCGGATTCCACGATCATGGTTTCAAAGCGAGTAAAACCGTGACTTTGAAATTGCCCGCCAACGAGCTCGATGTACTTTTCGGAGTTCAAGAAACAGAAGGACGCGCAGTGAACGGGAATCAGGCCTCCGCCATTCTGCACATAGCTCAGTAGGGACGACTCGGCCTCCGGGGTAATCTGTTCGATATTCGCGAAGACCATGAGCCCGTCGTACTTCGCGAGATTGTCCTCGTTCAATTCGCTCAAATTCTCGGTGTACCGAAGTTCAATCCCTCGCTCTTTGAGCGGCCCAACTAAATGCCGATAGAACTCAGACGGCTTATGGAAGCCAGTATCGCCAAGCATCAGCACAGAGACTTGCGGATCCTCGGCTGATGCGAAGTCGCAGAGGAGAAGTGATGTGAAGAGCAGACATGCATTCCCGAGGCGTTTCAATAGTGCAGTCATCTTGTTTCCGGTAGTCAGATTTGTTTGACGGTGCTAGCTCCAGCGGCGTTATCTACACAGACGCCGTTGGATTCGCCGTGGTCGACACGGCGCCGCCAGAAAGGGTGATGGGATGAGAATGTCGTGAAGGAACGTGCGTTATACCCGCTTCTGGTCAAATCAACAGGAGGAATTGCGCACGCTGCCAGAGATATTTCACAAGGTCACGTTGAATTGCAGCTTTAGATAGTCGTGCGTATACGCATAAACCCCAGGCGGTTCTGAAAGTTCCGAAACTAAGTATGCAAATTCACCATTGCTGCTGCTTTTGCGACGTCAGAAGTCTTGGTTGATGACAACAGGAACGCAGCCAGTCTTCGCAACTAGGCGAGTCTTGGTCCCTGCAAAAGCGACTAGCGGTCCATTCACTGGAATTAGCAAGACCGCGGCATTTTGGATCAGCGTAGCGCCCAACGAGCAGGATGCCGGCAATCGTGCTGACCACCGACAGGAATTGACATTCAACTCGTGGCCGTTATTGGTTTCAAAAAATGGGGGCTACGAGCTCGAATGATTCTTGTGTACGCTTTCCTACGGCAGAGAAATCTTACACCGCCTCAAGGGCATCGCTTGAACAGATGAAAGACTCTACACAACCAGAGCGTGAGTTACCCTTGGCGCTGCGTGCCGCCTACATGTCACTTCACCGCAATACGGACGCCAAGTTTGATGTGCATGGGGTGACCGCAGATCAATTCGTACTCTTGTTAGCATTGTCAGAAGGCCGTGCATTGACCCAGCGCGAATTGGCCGACCGTATTTCCTCGGATCCGAGCACGGTCCGAGCGATGCTGGTGTTGCTGGAAAAGACGAAACTGGTCGAGCGGGCGTGCCATCCTACCGATTCACGCGCTAAGACAGTAACACTCACCACCGCGGGAAAACGAAAGCTACGGAAACTGTGGAAGGTCGGACAATCCATTCGCGATGACATGTATGCGTGCATGACACCGGATGAGGCAGAGACATTGATTTCCCTGCTTCAGAAAATCGCTTGCTCGCTCAGCCTGGAAAAATCACTCGTTTAGCAAATCATCTATGCGGATCGCGAACGTCGCTGATTCTTCGTAGATGATCCTTAATAAATCATTTACACTCAAACGGAAGGCTCGATGACGAAGATTTTGGTTCTTTATCATTCCAACACTACCAACACTCAGCGCATGGCGGAGCTGGTTGCTGAAGGTGCACAGCAACTTGAAGATGTCGAAGTCCGACTGCGTAGCATTGAAGATGCCGACAGCACCGATTTGGATTGGTGTGACGGACTTGCGCTCGGCTCCCCGACCAACTATGGCTGCGTCAGCTGGCAGATGAAACAATGGTGGGACCAGCAACCGATCGAAAATTGGGGCAAACGCGACGGAAAGATCGGCTGCGTTTTCTCTTCCGCCGGAGCTTGGGGTGGCGGCCAAGAATGGACCTGCATGGCGTTGATGTCTATCCTGATCAACTACGGGTTTCTCGTGTTCGGCTTGACCGATTATTCCGGCATCAAGTTCTCGGCTCACTACGGAGCAATCTCCGCTGGCGCACCCGAGGAAGAACGCGTAAAAGAGGCCTGTCGTCGACTTGGAAGAAGGCTATCTGAGTGGACGGCAAGTATGATCCACGGACGCAGTGAGACGCATCCTCTGAACCAAACTTATGAACGATTCAAAGACTTGGGCAAATAGATCCAGAACCCGAGTGCAACCATTCCCACTCCTTTTACCACTGAAATCTCAACGAGATTCAACAATGAAATCCAAGGCAATTTTCAACCGACGTGATTTTCTTCAAACGGCAAGCGCTGCCACGGCGGCGGGCGTTTTCATGAGCACCAACGCCGTTAGCCGCGGGCAAGATTCGCCGAATGAACGACCCGTTTTCGCCACGATTGGGTTGCGCAACCAAGGCTGGACAATCACCGACAAGTCGACCAAGTTCGCGGACTTCGCCGCCATTGCCGATGTCGACGCTAATGTGCTGGGAGTGATCAACGATAAGCTTGAGAAGAAAACTGGAAAGAAGGCTGATGGGTACAAGGACTACCGTGAAGTGCTTGACCGCAAAGACGTTGATGCCGTCATGATTGCAGCGCCGGATCATTGGCACACGAAGATCTCTGTTGAAGCGATGCTGGCCGGCAAGGACGTGTACTGCGAAAAGCCGTTGACTTTGACCATCGACGAAGGCAAGTTGATCGAAAAGATTGTCAAGCAAACTGGGCGTGTGTTCCAAGTCGGAACCATGCAGCGAACCGAAAATGATCACCGGTTTCTTAAAGCAATCGCATTGATCCGCGACGGCCGGATTGGCGAAATCCGCAAGGTTACATGTGGAATCAACGGTGCCACGGGGTCGCCAGTGATCCCTGCTATCAAAGCTCCCGAAGGCCTTGATTGGGACATGTGGCTCGGCCCAGTACCAAAGGTGCCCTACCGTGCCTTGCCCGAAATGCGAGAAGGCTACGGTGGCGGTGTGCCACTCTTCACCAACTGTCACTATGCATGGCGCAACTGGTACGAAACCTCCGGTGGCCAGATGAACGACTGGGGTGCCCACCACGTGGACATTGCAACTTGGGCACTGGGTGCGAGTGATACCGGTCCAAACAAGGTGACGCCCTTCAGCTATTCATTACCGGTTGAATACAAAGACGGCTATCCGACGGTCAGTGATCAATACAATTCGCCAACCAAGTTTGAAATCCGCGTCAACATGCCCGGAGACATTCCGATGATCATCACTAGCGAGGGTGACAACGGCATTTTGTTTGAGGGAACGGAGGGGCGCTTCTTCGTCAATCGTGGCAAGCTGGCGGGCAAGCCGGTCGAAGATTTGGAAACGAATCCGTTGCCTGATGACGCAGTGGAGAAGGTCTATGGTGGTCCCGTCAGCGAGAACCACACCGCCAATTTCATCGAGGGTATGCGCTCGCGTGAACAACCGATCTCTGATGTCTGGACGCACAACCGCATGCTAGAGACTTGTCACTTGGCAAACATCGCGATCCGCTTGGGGCGCGAATTGAATTGGGATCCGACTAAACGTGAAATTATCGGTGACAAAGAAGCCAATTCGTTCCTTTCGCGAGAGAATCGCAAGGGTTACGAAATCAACATGTAGTGACAACATTATGTCGCCAGCCTCCGAGGATCGATTTGGACCCCGGAGGCGCTCGCTCAATATTGACGCCGGCGTTTTGCAATCGCTCTCTTATGCTTTTTGTAGCTGATGACTCGACGATCGGTCGCCCTGCTGATTGTGACCTCAAACGGCTACAGCCGCGGTTTGCTCGAAGGGGTGATTTCCTATACCAAAAAGCACGGCAATTGGTCGGTTTGTTTAACTGAGCAGGAGCGTGGCGCACCGCCACCCGCATGGTTAGAAACTTGGGGCGGGGACGGGATCATCGCGAGGATTCAGTCGGTCGTCAGTTGAAACGCTGCGGTGTCCCAATCGTTGACCTCAGTGCGGCTCGCCAGATCAGGGGAGTTCCCTGGGCGGACACCGAAGATAGAGCGATCTCACGCCTGGCAGTCGAGCATTTTACGGCGTAAGGTTTTCGGAATCTCGCATACTGCGGAGATGCTGGCTTTCAATGGTCATCAAAGCGCGGCCGCCACTTTCGTCAGTTCGCAGCAGCATCTGATTGCAAGGTTTTCGACTATCAGTCCGTTGCACGCTATGATCGCGTCTTTGACGCCGTCGCGGAGAAGCGATGAATCATGGATTGGGTCCAGAAGCTTCCACGCCCGGTTGCAATCATGGGGTAGTTCCACACCATCGCCAACGATAGCAACGACCACACAATCGAGCCACCTAAATTTCATTGCTTCCAAATGGGCGGGGCGAGATTCGATAAAATAGCCAGATCGAAGCCGGAGCACGCCATCCGCACTGCTTGCTCAACGTCCGCTACCACCGGCCGCCCCGAGCATCTCGGATTGTTGTCCCGAGACAAAAAAAAACTCCCAGTTGTTAGTCTGGAATTCAACGGTGTCGTTGTTG
Source organism: Novipirellula sp. (assembly GCF_041583735.1). Lineage (NCBI taxonomy): Bacteria > Pseudomonadati > Planctomycetota > Planctomycetia > Pirellulales > Pirellulaceae > Novipirellula > Novipirellula sp. Next base: position 51,373 of record NZ_JBFHFD010000001.1, on the reverse strand, counting down.
GCATCATTATCCAACGGTAGTCGGATCTTACACCGCCAAGAGTAATCCAATACACTAAAAAGCGGGAAATCACCCCACTCTGAAGCGTGTTAAATGAATGGTGACCGTCTTTGAGCAAAGAAAACGACCAACCGCAAGTCAACGGCGAAGAGCCCGCCGATGAAAATCGAATCGCCAGCCAGCACCCTGGACCGACTGTCGTGGGTATTGGGGCCTCTGCGGGCGGATTGTCGGCTTTGAAGGTGTTTTTTTCCCAAGTGTCTGCCGATAGTCAATTGGCGTTCGTGATCGTCATGCATTTGTCGCCCGAGTACGAAAGTCATCTGCCGGAACTTATTCGTGCAAACACGGCGTTGCCGATCGAGCAGATCACGCAAAACACGCAGCTGCGTGCCGGGCATATCTACGTGATACCGCCGGGCCGAAATCTCAATACGATCGACACGCATCTTCGATTGTCCGAACTAGAAGCGGATCGCGCATTACGAGCGCCGATCGACCACTTCTTCCGTACGCTGGCCGCCACGCACGACGGCAACTCGATCGGCGTGATCCTAACCGGCACTGGTAGCGATGGCACGCTCGGCATTCGCGAGATTAACGCCAAAGGTGGATTGACTGTCGTTCAAGACCCGAACGACTGTGAATACGACGGAATGCCGCAAAGTGCAATCGCCACCGGCGTGATCGACCTGATTTTGCCACTCCAAGAAATTCCCGATGCCGTTGCCCGCTACGCTCGCGTGCGACCCCGGCTGCCACACCCTGATCATGACGAACCGACCGACTGCGTCGATGAACAGGCGATCCAGCGGGTTTTTGCTTTGCTGCGCACTCGCACCGGTCGCGACTTTAGCCGTTACAAGCGATCGACGATCCTCCGCCGAATTACACGTCGGATGCAATTGCAAAACGTAGAAGTGCTCGATGTATACCTTGACGAGCTGCGGCGAGATCCCAACGAGATCAACGCTCTAGCCGACGACCTACTGATCACCGTCACCAATTTCTTTCGTGACCCGAAAGTGTTTGAGCGACTGGAACAGCACATCATTCCCGAACTGCTCAAACGAAAATCCGCGAGGGACGATGTCCGCGTATGGAGCGTGGGTTGTGCCACTGGTGAAGAGGCTTACTCACTAGCGATGCTAATGATCGAAGCCACTTCCACTATGGAGTCGCCGCCAAATTTGCAAGTGTTTGCCTCGGACTTACACGAGCAATCTTTGGCCAAGGCGCGTGACGGGTTCTATCCAGGCGATATCGAATCGGACGTCAATCCAGAGCGGCTGAAACGATTCTTCGAATGCGAGAGTGGTGGCTACCGGATTCGCAAAGAGGTTCGTGAAAGAGTGGTCTTCGCGCCGCACAACTTGTTGGGCGACCCACCGTTCTCGAAGCTGGATTTGATCGTTTGTCGCAATGTGATGATCTACTTGCAACGAGATGTGCAGCGAGACGTGATCGATTTGTTCCACTATTCGCTGTGCCCAGACGGCACGTTGGTGCTTGGCACTTCGGAAACAGTTGACTCCAGCGATTTATTTCGCGTCGACGAAAGGAAATTGTCGATTTATCGACGTCGGAACGTTCCCGCGCCTGAGCCACGGTTGCCGGTGTTCCCGCTCAGTCGTCCGGGGCGGATGCCACCACAGGTAATGTCGGCGATCGCACCGCTGCCCGAATACCGCACGCTGCATTACGCGATTGTCGACCGCTGCGGGCCACCGAGTCTGTTGGTCAGTCCCGATGACAAGGCGGTGTACTTGACGGAGTTTGCGGGCCGATATCTCTGTGTTCCCGGTGGTGAGATCACTCAAAATGTTTTCAAGCTGGTCCGCGAGGAACTTCGCTTGGATCTCCGCGCGGTTGTCCATGACGCTCGAAAGCGAGCGTCCGTACAACGCAGCCGAGCACTTTCAATCACTTGCGACGGCGCATCGCTGCAAGTCATCTTGAGCGCCTATCCGGTCTTAGGTGGTGATCACGATGGCTTCGTACTGCTGGTCTTCGACGAACTCCAGCAGATTTATGCAAATTCCCAATTGTCCGTCGATTTCGAGCACGGGGATGTCCAGCTCGCGGACACAAAACAGCAGCAACATCTCGATTTAGCGACACCTATCATTGCACCGGCGCCTGCTCGTTTTATCGAACTTGAAGCGGAGCTCGAAACCTCACGACATCGCATGCAAGTGCTCGTGGAAGAGTATGAAACCAGCCGCGAAGAGATGAAAGCATCCAACGAAGAACTGCAATCGACCAACGAAGAACTTCGCTCGACGATGGAAGAACTCGAAACGAGTAAGGAGGAATTGCAGAGCATGAATGAAGAGCTGCGGACGCTCAACCAGGAGAACCGCCATCGCTTGGATGAACTAAAGCAGTTGTCCGGCGATCTGCAAAACCTGCTCAAATCCACCAATGTCGCTACGTTGTTTCTCGATCGCGAGCTTCGGATCGTGCGGTTCACACCCAAAATCGGTGAACTGTTCAACATCCGAATCGCTGATCGCGGTAGATCGCTGGGCGACTTTACGAGCCGACTGGGTTATCTCAATTTGCTCGACGACGCTGAGCAAGTGCTCAAAGCGTTAATTCCGATCTCCCGCGAGGTTTGCGATGAACAGGGACGCTGGTATCTCAGCCGCGTGTCGCCTTATCGCAGTACTGACGATCGGATCGAGGGGGTCGTGATTACGTTCGTCGACTTTTCGGAGCGTAAGGCGGCGGAACTGGAATTGCAGCAGACTAAGGAGCGATTGGAAGTTGCCCTAGAGGCGGCCAAGATGGGCGTTTGGGAACTTGATGTCGTCAGTGGCATGGCACGCACCAACACACGCCACAATCAAATTTTTGGCCGTGAGGCCGGCGAAGTAGAGTGGAGTCTGAAGTCGTTTCGCGAGCAATTGCTGCCCGAGGATCAACCGCTGCTGGACGAGGCGATCAAAACCGCATTACGCAGCGGCGTGCTGGACGTCGAACTTCGTGTCCGCTGGGCCGATGGGAGCATACATTGGGTGTACGATCGCGGACGTGTGACCTATGACAACGATGGTCGGCCGAAAGCAATGTCGGGTGTAACCTTGGAAACGACCGGACACCGTCGATTCGAGCAGCGGTATCGGTCGCTGTTTAACACAGTAGACGAAGGTTTTTGCTTGCTCAAAGTCTTGTTTGACGAACAAGACAAGCCGGTCGATATTGAGTACCTTGATGTCAATCCGGCCTTTTCAGTTCAAACTGGCTTGACCGATGTGGTGGGCAAGCGATTCAGCGAGGTTGTTCCGGATCTAGAAGACCACTGGTTCGAGACGTTCGGTCGAGTCGCCAAAACGGGCACCCCCGAGCGGTTCACGCAGCGTGCTGCTCAACTGGACAATAGCTACTTCGACGTCTATGCCTTCCGGATCGACGAACCGGGCGACAATCACATCGCAATTCTTTTCGAGAACGTGACCAAACGAATAAACTTTGAGCAATCACTTCAGAAAGAGAAACAGATTGCGCAAGATGCGAACCAATCTCGCGGCGATTTCCTTGCTAATATGAGCCACGAGATTCGTACTCCGATGACTGCCATCCTCGGGCACACCGATCTCCTGGTTGAACATCTTGCAGGCACCGAGCATGCATCAAGCCTCGAAACGATCCGACGCAACGGTGGCTTCCTGTTGGAGATTATCAACGACATACTAGATCTTTCGAAGATTGACGCAGGACAAATGCGGATCAATATCGAGCCGGTGCGACTGGACGTGCTCGTTAGCGACGTGACGCGATTGATGTCCATGCGTGCCGAAGGACAAGGACTCGCGTTAGAGGTCGAATTCGTGGGTAAACTGCCGCGAATCATTCAGACCGATCCGCTACGGCTTCGTCAGATTTTGCTTAACCTAGTCGGAAACGCGATCAAGTTCACCCGCGAAGGTTCGATCCGCATCATCATCCGACATGTCGCTGACGCAGCCGATTTAGTGGCAGCACCCTGTACCTCCAATGAGACAACGGGCGTCGTGACGGCGCGCGAAACCTTGTGCCAAATCCAGTTTGAAATTATTGATACTGGTATTGGTATTACAACCGAGCAGATCGAACAGCTATTCCAGCCATTCGTACAAGCCGACGCTTCTCATACTCGCCAATACGGCGGGACCGGGCTAGGGCTAACCATAAGTCGTCGGTTGGCACAAGCTTTGGGGGGTGATTTGACCGCAACAAGCACACCCGGCGAAGGCAGCACGTTCACGGTCGTTATCGATTGCGGTCACGTCGAGGGGAACGAGCTGGAAACCCTCGAAGTTGTTGCAGCAGAGACTGCTGAAACATCGGCGGCCGACATTCGGCTCAACGCAACCATTGTGGTTGTGGACGACCGTCGCGACATCCGTTTCCTGGCCCAGCACTTTATCGAGCGAGCTGGTGGCACGGTCGTCACGGCGGACAACGGACTCGAAGCGGTCGAGTTGATTGCCCGTCGACAACAAGCGGGCGAACCGATCGACGCCGTGATAATGGACATGCAAATGCCTGTGATGGACGGCTATGAAGCGGCGAAGAGACTGCGTGACAGTGGCTTCACCGCACCGATTATCGCGCTCACTGCCAATGCGATGATCAGTGACCGGGAACACTGCCTGCAAGCTGGCTGTACCGACCATATTGCCAAACCGATTGACGGTGCCAACCTGATCCGCATGCTCGCCAAACTCACCGGAAAGTAGCGTTCCAGCCTCTTGAATTAATGTGATATACGTTTTGTTGCATGCGTTACAAGTCAGGCCGGCAGATACGATTCTCGATTGGTCGCATCGCACTTGCAGGCAGGGGCTGGCACGCCCACTTCATGTAAACTCATTGTCGGGAAGCGTGCCGTTGATTGGACAACAGCAACGCAATGACGCGGGTAATCACGCGATGAACGCGTTGGATGGCGGGGGCTGATTAACGAGCGGGTGCGAAATCGCCCGTGCAATTGGGCTGGTGGGTTTCGCTTACGAATCAAGCTAATACTGTCGCAACTTGGCCGCAGACATTGGGGTTGCGATGTTTGCAGCTCGACGACGCCGCGCCGAAAAAGTTCTAACGGTGTCTTGTCGCCCCGACTCACAAGATAGATAGTTCGTCGCGTTGATTCGCGGCGAGCTGTTTCTCGTTGAATAGCAACAATTTATGCTGTTTTCTTCGCTTGTCATGTCAGTTCAAACGCATGCTTGAATCTCGCTGTCTTGAACCATCCTCTTCCGTAACCTCTTGCTCGGGAACCATTTAGCGAGTTCAAATCCCGTCGCCCCTTCCAGGGATGCAACGGAATCGCGATTCAGTATCCGACGCCGGTGTACAAGGACGCAATTGATTGTGCACAGTACATAACAACGGAGGTCAATCTCACCGACGCGAGTTAGCATCAACCGCTATCTGCTGAAGTCGATGCAACCTCCGCGCGCCGGATTGCCGAGGCCGGTAAGGCTGGCTTCGCACTCTAGACATTTTCTGGTGTGCAGTTTTTGCTGCGCTGTGCTTTTAAAGAGAGGAGCTATTTTAAAGACTCATAGACATTCTAACCAGAACGTTTTGACGCGAGTTTCGCTTGAATATCAGGAAATAGAATTCACTTTCGCCAAATCGATTTGAGCTGCTGCAAGGTGGTGTCTGTGACTCTTGCGGATTCGTCGCCGGCAAAGACCTCGATCATCGGATGATTCGCTGTTGGGAAAATCCGGTCGCTAATGACCGCTTCGCCATCGCCTGCAAAGACTTCGATCGACGATCGGTCGACAATTATTTGCAGTGTGATTTCACCGTCGATCAGACGGACTGGTGCCTCGTGGCGTCCCGCGAATGCCTTGTGAAAGTCGACGTTTCCGGATTTCCTTCGATCCACGTAGACGACGCCCGGCTCACGGTCATAGCCGACCTCCGTAAACTCATCCTCGCCCGTTCGAATACGAAAGCCACACGATCGCGCCGCCGCGGGTTGCAAGGTTGTTTCAAGAACAAAGTTCATGTCGCTCAGGTCGCCCCGTTTCGTGACGGCAACAGGAGGCCAGGTCGCCGCATCGGTGTTTAGAGTCAGTGTGTTCGCGTGGAGTTGGCGAAGTTCTTTCACCGGTCGCTGCACCAGTGTGTAAATGGGGTCTCCTGTGACGTCGAACGCCGGCACCTTACGCAGGCTCAACGTACGAGGGACCGACATGCAACTGCGCCAGGGTGCTGTCGGCACTAGGCACGTTTCCCAGTTGTTCAGCCAGCCAATCCAGATTCGTCGTCCATCCGATTCCGGAATGTCTGACCAGCTGACCGGAGCATAGAAATCTCGGCCAAAGTCGACCCAACGAGCATCCTGATTGGCGGTGAATGTCGTGCCGTCAAAGTGACCGACAAAGTACTCACCTCCGCTGCCACCGGCGATGCTACCGTCACCCATGTCGGCTTCCAGAACCCACAACTTTTTTCCCGGTTCATTTTCGACAGGCAGTTCAAACAAGTCGGGACATTCCCAATTCGATTTCCCCGTCGTGCCGGCGGGCCCAAAGCGGCTGAGTTCTTCCCAGCTCTTTAGATCGCTCGACGCATAAAACACCAGAATTTTGTCGACAGCCAGCGAAACGACCATTACCCAGCGATTTCTGGGTGCGTGCCAGAAGACTTTGGGGTCACGAAAGTCAGGAATGTTAATGTCCAGGACCGGGTTCTCGGCGTACTGAGTCCAAGTGCGGCCATCGTCGATACTGTACGCCAAATTCTGAACCTGTTTGCCGTGACCATGGCCGGTGTAAACAGCAACCATTGGCGGGTTTTTGCCATCGCCGAATCCGGATGAGTTCTTGTAATCGACAACGCAGCAACCGCTGAACGCCATCACGCCATCTTCTTCTGGTATCGCCAGCGGCAAGTGTTTCCAATGGGTCAGATCTCGGCTGACAGCATGCCCCCAACTCATGTGACCCCATGAATTGCCCGCGGGGTTGTACTGATAAAACAAGTGATACTCACCGTTATGAAACACCAGTCCGTTGGGGTCATTCATCCAGTTGATTTCCGGAGTGAAATGCGCCTGCGGACGAAGCGGTTCATTCAGATACTCAGCGGCTTGCCGATATTCGGCAAGCTTGTATTGGAGGTCAAATCGCTTGGGCGCCAGATCTGTCTGGATAATGTGGTCAACGGCGATGTGCCCCCATTCGCCGGTCGCCCTGTCAAATATCCTGAGTCGGGCCTGCTTTCCTGCAAACTCGGTCACGTCCCAGGATGACCACTCGAGTTCTTCCGATTCCGGTCCCGTTGCGGCGCGCAGGCGTTTTCCGTCTACCAGCAATTCGATGCCGACCGTCTCTTTATGTGGACCGCCTCCAATCAGGAAGGCGATGTAAGAACGCTGGATCGTGATCTCGGAGCTCGTTGCAGTTCCAACCGACGCATCACCTCCTTGAAAGGTGTTCACCAATCGACTGCCGCGAAATCCGGAGACCGCCTTTTGATTTGTCAGTGTTCCGCTAGCCGGTTCGTCACCGAATGCTTCGCCGGTGATGGTCCAACCTTCATACGTTCCCGATTCGAAATCGGCTACTAAAACGTCGTCGGCTCGCAGCGGCCCCCGGCATGCGAGTAGACACAACACAGACAACGTGAATAAATAATGAGGCTTCATGAGTTATTTCCAAATCGTTGATATCGCAAAACTGCACTCTCATTAGTTGCCTGCGATGCGGATTGTTTGAGATCGTCGGGGAAGCTCATTGCGGCCCCGGAGGTGAGCAAACGCAGGATGCCGCTTCATTCCGCCATCCCAAGTTCGTGTTCAATTTGCTCCAGTGGTCGCCCCTTTGTTTCCGGCACCATGGTTTTCACCCAGACAAGTTGCAACACCATCATCAAGCAGAAGAAGGAGAAAACGTACCCGGGAGCAAAAGCGGTGACCATCGATGGAAAGAACATCGTGAGCAACGCGGCAAAAATCCAGTGCGTAAAACTGCCGAGCGATTGCCCCTGGGCGCGGTGGCGATTAGGAAAGATCTCGGAAATAAAAACCCAGATCACCGCACCTTGGCCCACCGCGTGTGCCGCGATGAATGCAAAGATGCAAGCCGGTACAATGGCATAGTTCTCCGCGAAGAACGCCCACGCGCAAAGTCCCAACGACGCGATGTAGCCGAATGATCCGATGGTAAGCAGCGTCCTGCGGCCCAAACGGTCGATCAGCCACAAGCCGATGAAAGTGAAGATCAAGTTGGTAACACCGATACCAATGGACTGTAGCAGTGCCGCCTTCTCGCCCAAACCGCTCAGTTCAAAAATGCGAGGTGCGAAATACAGAATGGCGTTAATGCCGGATAACTGATTGAAGAAAGCGATTAGAAACGCGAGTAGGATCGGAGTCTTGAGACGAGCGGTCCAGAATCCACCTGTGCTGGATGATTCATGAGCAACCGCTGAGATCTCGTCCGCCTTCGCTTCGATGTCCCCCTCCAAAGCGTCCGGATGGATCAACCGCAAAACCGCGGTGCCACCCTCGCGATCTTCTTTGTAACCGATTAACCACCGCGGACTCTCGGGCAAGCCAAAGCACATGGCACTGTATATTAAGGCCGGAATCGCTTCGACGCCAAGCATCCAACGCCAGGCGTTTTCGCCCGTTCTGCCAATCAGCATGTTGGAAACAAACGCAATTAGAATTCCGAACACGATATTGAATTGAAACATCCCCGCCAGGCGACCTCGATGCTCTGGCGGCGCGATCTCGGCGATGTACAAAGGCGCGGCAACGGTCGAAATACCAACGCCCAATCCGCCAATAAAACGAGCGACCATGAAAGAGTAAAAATCGTTCGCGAGTGCAGACCAAATCGCGGACACAAAGTACAAGATTCCGATCCAAAGCAGCGTCTTCTTACGGCCGAAATGGTCTGTAGGCCAGCTGCCCAGCAGCGAACCAATGACGGTGCCCCAGAGCGCCATGCTCATTGCCAGCCCGTGATGGAAATCGCCCAGCTCCCACAGCGACTGAATCGTTTTTTCCGCTCCCGAGATCACCACGGTGTCGAAACCGAACAGGAAGCCGGCCAGTGCCGCGGTGAGTGACCAAAAGAAGAGTCGTTGATTCAAGCGTCGGCTCGCTGATTGTGGCTTGTGATGAATTTGCATTGTATAGTATTATCCTTCGTATATAACATCTCTCGTTACACTTTCCTTGTCACAGATTGCGCAAATGGCCTGTGCGCTCCGCGTCAGGCTTGGATTGCCGCAATGCTTTTAACACTACATGTTGCGAGCCTACCGAAACGTCGAGCAGAGCTTTCATGACGCGGATTCCGAGACACGATGCGTTGCGGAACGTATTTTGCGGCCTCGAAACTTAATGCGGGCGGAGGCCTGGATGACGCCCATGAGTCCGATTGAATACCGAGTCAAGGTACTTCCGTCGGACGGTGATAAGCTGGACGTTCTTGTGCTTGTGGACAACACATCGTGGAAGCTTTTGCAGACCGCGTGGTTAACCGCGAATCGCTAGCAAAATTCGAATCCAGGCGGCCTTACGATGGCAACACACTTGCAACGGTCCAGCGTACCGATGCCGGTTGGCGACATTTTGATTTGCACGAGGTTGGATAATCCTCAGTGGCTAATCAGAGGCTTCCACTCACATCAGCCTGCCGCCCGACGCGCGAAATCTTACGAACAATTGTCCTCCAGTGTCCTGTAAACGAATCACGCCAATACAGCCACCACACGCCCTGAAATATCAGGTTGCGATGTTTGCAGATCGACGACGCCGGAGCGAAAAAGTTCTAACGGTGTCCTGTCGCCCCGACTGACCTGGGTCACTATAGGTTCCGGTTTGGTTTTCTTAGCTTCTTTGAGTGCGATGGCTTGTAATTCACGCATGAATCAAGGTGCCACCGAACCCGAATGCGTACGCCGCTGCCAATATACATTTGTAGGGCGGCATGGTCGGCTTCATCAGCGGTTACTTCAACTTGATACTCCGTGTATTCGCTCGGCGACAACGATAGTACGCATTGGACAACAAAAATCGGAGGTCTTGTGACCAGAAACTGGAAGCGTTCGCTATGCGAAGCTCACTCGCGTGACCCGATTATTCGATGTTACAAACGATCCGCTGATAACGAACTAGTGCCGGTATACCGCTATCCGTGACCTCAACGATGATGTGAACATCTTTGCCTGATTCGCTCGGAACAATGAAGCTGGCGCGTTCTGCCGAGCCGTCTTTTTTAATGGTGACAGTCGCGGCGGCCGAATCAGCTTCAGAATACTGCCACCATCGAAACGTCAGTTCGTCGTCGTCGGGATCAGTCGCTGTTGCAGCGAGTTGCACTACTTCGCCCGGCTTGACGTTGCGAGTCAGGTCGCCATTCACTTTGATGACAGGATGGTGATTGGCTTCGGTGAACTCGTTCACGCACCAGTCGGCACGTGCTGCGAAATCGTTTTGCAAATCGCCGATCCATCGCCACTGAGGTTCGAGATAGGAAATCAATTCGGCGTCGTTGGGAATCTCCTTCTTCAATCGCTGCCGTCCCCAGGCCGAACCCGAAAACCAGCGACCCATCGGATATTGATAGCCGGACTCTGACACGGGGTCGAGCCACGTGTTTTCGCGGACCTTGACAAAGCGACCGCCCCAGCCGCCCCAATCCGGGGATTCATCGCTGCGCAGGCCGTTTGGAATGTTGTAGAAGAACGCTGGCGAATCACCCTCGGATCGAAAATCACCTTCTTCGAAACCCTTGTCGTCGCCCGTATGTGCCTTGTAAAGGGAGCACAGCAGGCCGTGATTCTCGAGGATGTTCGACTTCATCCACGAGCTGGCAAGATAAGTCTTCTGGTCCGTTGGGATGTACTTCTTCCAGTGATAGAATATCGCAATAAACTGATCGGAAATGATCGTCGGAATGCCGTATTTTCCCCAGTGCGGACGGATGTAGTTTTGGTAAGTTTCATCCTGCTCCCAGATGAAATAGAAGCGGATCTTCTTCGCCACCGCAGCCATCTTCTCCGGATGCTGCTGCTCGATCGTCTTCAACGCCCTTGCGATGGTGTTCGTTCCGCCCCAAGCCTGAATCCAGATCGGACGCTCGTCCGACTCGTCCAGCAAGACCTCGACGATTCGCTGCGAACCTGCGGTGACCTCGTCCATTTCCCCTTCCGACTTTACGTTTCCAAGCAACGTTCGAGACTGAAGGAACTCAGGCGTGGGATAGCGAGGGTCGTGCTTGATGAGGTTCGGATAGACTTTGGCATACGCCGCCAAATAGGGCTGTGCCCAGTCGTCTCCGGCCCAGTTGTGCCCATGAGCATGATACTGCGAACTGGAAGTGATGATTCCCTCGATGTCGAAATCGTTCGCGTAGAGCAGAAAACGGACTATCGAACATTCGTCGTCGATTTCGCCATCGCTCGTGACAATCACGCGTGGCTTATCCGATGCCACCAGCGAATCGTTTTGGCCTAGTAGCAACAGGGCCAACAGGACGAGCTGAAACCGAATTTTCAGAACGTGATACAAATGACTACTCACGGGGCTTCTCCGGCGTATTGATGTTGTTTTCCGGTTTCGTGTAGTCCACGAACACCGTCGGGTCTGTGCCGTTGAGATACTCCTCGACGTTGGTGTATCCGTCGCCGTCCTTGTCGGACGCGTGGTCATCGGCATTGTTAGCGTCAAAGCCGTATTTGCCTTCCCAGTCATCGGGCATGCCGTCGCTATCGGAATCGGTGGGGGCTGTTCCGCTCTTCAAGTCCGGCCAACCGCCAACGTCCTTTGGCGTGGTGATGATGCCGTTCTTGCCATGGGTGCCGGTGCCATTGCGGACCTCTTCGGTGATGCGTGCATCGATCGAATCACGCATTGGCAATGAGCATCCAGCATGTTCAAGAACAGCCCGATAAGCTTCCATTGGGGATTGCTGGTGAATGGGCATCCCCTTCCACGGCTCCGCGAGCTTCTGAAAGGAATTGCCAGCCACGCCCAGCCAGTTGTCAGCAGTCACATCGGGAGCCCCGTCGACATGATTACCAGCCACATGCCAACTGCCGGTATCGTCATCGCCGCGGCTCGACGGATTTGCAATACGAGAACTCACGTCGCTGCGTGTCGCGGGACCGGGTTTATAGAAATTGGCCACCATGTTAATCGTCGAGAAGGGGATGGGTGGATTCCGCCGATCTCCCTTTTGTTGTGCCTCCCCGCCATAGCTGCTTTCATAACCCCAATTGTAAAGCACGTTGTTACGGTAATCGTTGAACCCACATCCTGATGCCCAACGGGGGTTTCGACTGTCGTTGTGAGCCATCAAATTGTGATGATAGGTGCCGTACTGGTTGCCCCAGATGCCGCCAAAACGATGCGACCCGTCAGCTTTCGCGCAAGCTTCGGTGATCATGCACCATTGAATGGTGACGTTCTCGTTGTGGTACAGAGAAAGCACCTCGTCAGTGCTCCAACTGGCCGACACGTGATCCAGAATGATGTTCTTCTTATATCGAGTGCCAACGGCGTCCCCCTCGTGATCGGTTCGGACTCTGAGATACCGAATGACGACATCATTGGCGTCGATGCTAAGATTTCCTTTGATCGTGATGCCACCGCCGGGTGCGGACTGGCCGGCGACAGTGATGTGGTCGTGCCGGATTCGCACATCGCCGTCGATCGTGCCCGCCACCTTGAACACGACGATGCGCGGCCCCTCGACTTCGCAAGCCGCCAGCAGGCTGCCCGGCCCCGAGTCGTTCAGGTTCGTCACCGCTATCACGCGTCCGCCGCGCCCGCCTGGGGTGCTGGCTCCATATCCTTCCGCTCCAGGAAATGCTGGGAGGTCTCCCGCAATGGCCTGTCCGGTCGTGATAAGCAAGAGCACAAGGGCAGGCATCAATGGCAGCAGAAACTTCATAAGAATCTCCTCGTTATGTTTGGGGGGAAAGCATCGTGGTCCGTTGGCCGAACTCTGTCGGCACGTTGTGGTCAGCGTGTTCCCAACAATCGAGGAAGATGGCGCCACCAACATCGCCGCATTTTATCTACTATTTGCCGCAAGTCTCACTGTTTCGGACGCGATACTCACGGTATTCTAAGGTGCATGAAACAATTCGACACCAGACGCCCCGAGTTCTCTCCCTACGGCTTCACGTGCGAGCTGTGGAAACCGGCTCGCATGCCCCGACCGGACCGACACAACGAGGTCGAACTGAATCTGCTCTCGTCTGGTTCGCTGAGTTACCTCCTCGGCGGACGTCGGACGATTATCGATGCACGACGCCTCGCAATTTTCTGGGCGGCGATGCCCCATCAAATTGTCGACTTCGAAGGAGCGTCGCCTTACTTCGTCATTACCTTGCCGCTGAGCGATTTCCTGCGGGCTGGCACTGATTCCGGTCTGGTGAGTCGAGTCCTTCAGGGCGAACTCCTCATTGACTCGATGCAGGACAACGTGGACGAGATGATATTCCATCGGTGGGAGCAGGAACTGGGAAATGGCGATCCTTCGTTGGAGCTGGCGGCAAAATTGGAGGTGCGTGCGCGGCTGCTGCGATTAGCAGCCAGGGTCTCAAAAGCGACAACGCCACGTTCCACCCCGATGCTTTCGCGGGCGGATCAACTTGCCTGCTATATCGCGAGAAACTATCAGCAACCGCTGACGTCCGAGTCAATTGCTGAAGCCATTGGCCTGCATGCAAACTATGCCATGAGCCTATTTCGGAAGACGTTCGGCACCACGATAACCTCATTCGTCGCCCAGCACCGCATCTCGCATTCACAGCGTCTGCTGATTACGACCGACAACGCTATCCTGAACATCGCGTTGGACTCAGGTTTCCAGAGTCTTAGTCGATTCAATGAAGTCTTCAAAGCTGTCTGCGGTTGCTCGCCGCGAGAATACCGAAAAGAACATTGTGCAACAGTTGGTCGTCACCCGTCATCCCTCTAGAATCACATCAGTAACATACGAAGCCTATGACATGCAGTGGTGAATTTCACCGCCAGCTATTTCGCGTGGACTCGCGACCACGAACGCCAGGCGGCTGGAGTGAATCCCTGTGGCAAGTCAAATCAACTTGTTGAGCGTCAAAGAAAACGCTTAAATGTGACCCCCGTCCATTTTGTACAAGCGTAGATCCTTCTGCCCCAAAATCGCAGCCTACCTGCTTGCTCCGGTTTCATCGATCGGGCGATTCTCTGTTATCCGCCTCCGGAGCACCGAAACATATCAAATCGGTGGGCTGGACCAAATCGATTTTGCTTAAGGAAGTGGATTGGTTGTCTTGTGCAAGCTGGGCAGATTTTTGGTTTCGCTTCTCTGCAATGGTCAGAAAACAATCCGTCAGCTCTGACGTTATCTATCTACATGCCGCCCGTACAGTCGCCGAAATCCTTCTAGGTTTTGGCACTGGTTAAAGCAAATATCGCTTGAATATTGATTGCCAGGATCCCACTTGTTGAGGATCAGCAGTAGCAACAGGTGGGTCATAAGAAACGCAGAGTGCGCTAGTGTAAATGTCTTAATCGTGGCTTTGCTGCTTATGAACGGAGAAGGCTTGGTTCCGTGGAGCCTCTCGTTCCGATAAGTGTAGAGAAACCCGTTTAACAAAAATGACAGCCGTACTTCGGTAGAAAAAACAAACTTCGTGCCAAAGAGCTCGATCTCAGATCCTGCCATCATTTTACGCACCACAATTCCCGCCTTACGTACGCCGACAGCTGGTACGGTCCCATGCCCAAACTTCTTTGCTAACGCGTCCAAGAAATGCCGTACCATTTGAGTGTTTCTTGGATACAGCAAAATCCGTTTCGTAACCCTTCCTCTCTGTCTCTCATTCGTAGCGGCGGGGTCAAATGAATGAAGGATCCGCTTGGCAAGAAACTTGCACGATTGAAGTAGAAGAGCAGAAAGGCTTTCATCGATCGCTAGTGCAATTCGTTGGTTGTTGTTGTATTGCTGAGTCCAAATCAAAGGTATTGAGAATTGACGGAGATTGTCATAGAAACTCAACTCAGAGTTCTCACCGATCGATATCCCATGTAGGTGTTTGCAGGACATGTCCAACGCTTCCCAGGTGGAATCAAAAGAACAGTCGATTCGTCTCGGCATGAAATCAAGAGCCTCAATTAGCAGAGACAACACAGCATCATAGATTGTTTCTGAACTTCCGTTAAACTGAAACGAATGAAGAAGCTGGGGTGATTCTTCCGCACACGCTCGAGAAATTGTTGTTCAATCCGGAACATCAAAGTTTCGCCAGGAGCCTGGATGTTGGCTTTCCATCGCTTAAAGAAATCGGTTTGGAACTGTTGGTGAGAATTCATCCTGCAGCCTGAATCGTACATTTCCACAACAACCCCTGGTTTCCCATTCGACTCACTGGACAAGATCTGCCGCCTAGCGGAGAGTAAAACGGCTTTGGCCGATTGCGTGTCGCAAATACATATTTACTTGGGACGGTCCAGTTTTATCGACCGGACGATTCTTTGGTGTCGACACTGCCAATGCGTGATTCAATCGATGCACGCATCACCGAAGAGGTCCACGATGGCACCGACACCCATGGCAGGAACGGCATGCTGAGCGAAGATCTGCTCCGTTCGATAAAACCGGCGCAAGTTTCAGTAATGTCGAATTTGCGTCTAACCCAGCGAATCCGGGTCATCCATTGCGATCAAATAAGACGGACGTAGACTATTCGGCTTGGTTGCAACGGGTTCTTGTCAAATTCCCGTTTAGCGGAAAAGGGTATCGAAACTTTCAGATGCTCTCGGCGGTAGCCACGCTGCGAAATAGCGGATTAACTTGTGACGAATGCAGGCGTGTGATACAGGCCTGGTTAGCTGATGCGGACGAGTTGTTTTCCGAGGTTGTCGCCGTCGAAGAGCCCGATGAAGGCAGCGGGTGCGTTTTCGAGGCCCTCGGTGATTGATTCTTTCCAAACCACTTTGTCGGCTTTGATCAGCTTCGTCATTTCTCGGACAAACTCGTCCTTTGCATCGAGGTGATCACGAACGATGAACCCTTGCATGCGAATGCGTTTGCCGATGACCTGAAATAGGTTTCGGGGTGCCGGGATCGGTTCGGTCGCGTTGTAAGTCGAGATCATTCCACATTCCACACAGCAGCCGAAATCATTTATGACATCGAGTGCGGCTTCCAAGTGGTCGCCTCCGACATTGTCAAAGTAGACGTCGATTCCGTCCGGTGCATTCTCGGCCAACTCGCCGACCAAGTCACTCGTCTCTTTGTAATTGATGACCTTGTCGATCCCCGTCTTCTGCTTGAGCCACTCGATCTTCTCCGCCTTACCTGCACTACCGATCACACGGCAATCTTTTGCTTTGGCAAGTTGGACCACGATTGAACCGACCGCGCCCGACGCGGCGGAAACAAACACGGTGCTACCTGATTGGAGACTGGCGATCCGATTCAAACCCACCCATGCCGTTAGCCCCGTCATACCTAGTACACCCAAAAACGCTTGGATCGGAGCGAGGTTCGGGTCGATTGGAGTGACGCCGTCGCCGTTCGATTTCCAATATTCACGCCAACCGAGACTACCTAACACAGTGTCGCCTTTGCTAAAGTCTTTGTTGCGAGACTCGATGACCTCGCCGATGCATCCGCCTTCAAGAGGTTCATCAATCTGGAATGCTGGGACATAGCTGTCAGCACTTTTCATTCGACCCCGCATGTAGGGATCAACAGACATCCAACTGTTTTTGACAAGGAACTCTCCATCATCAATCGGTCCGATCTCCGTGAACTTCATTTTGAAATTCGATGACGTCGGTGCACCCGTCGGGCGTGAGGTGAGAACGATTTGTTGCGACTTCATCACTTGAGACGATTGGGTAGTCACGAGGCTGCTCTTATGGGTGGAAGGAGTGTTCTTTCTTACAAAGCGTTTTGCTCACGCGCCGCGTAGACGCATACGGGTTCCTTTATCTCGCTGAAGCACTCAAGTTCTCTTCCTTGCTCTCATGATAGGTGGGAAAATCAGTGAAGCCTTCTGGTCCGGGCGAATACCAAACGTCTTGCGATGCCTGTTCATTGAAGTCCCAATCATTTGCAAATCGCTCCACCAAATCGGGATTGCTGATGAAAGGTCTGCCGAAAGCAACCATGTCCGCAAGTCCATCTGCGACCGCCTGTTCGGCTTGATCGCGATCGTAACCACAGTTCGCCATTAATCGGCCGCTGTACACTTCGCGAATATCTTTCAGCGTGATCGGATCACCTAGTTCATGAAATCCGAATGCCAAACCATCTAGAATGTCGAGCCACGCGAGTTTGTAGTTGCTCAATTGCTCCGCGACATATAGAAAGGTTTCTCGAAAGTCGGGTGACCCCATCTGATTAAACTTCCCGTTCGGCGAGATGCGAACGCCAATCCGAGAAATATCAAAAGCGGTTTTACAGGCGTCGATGATCTCGCGGACGAGCCGAAAACGATTCTCGAGACTTCCTCCGTACTGGTCTGTTCGATGATTCGTCTTCGATTGAAGAAACTCATCCAGCAGGTAACCGTTTCCAGCGTGAATTTCGATCCCGTCGAAACCCGCCGACTTCGCCCGTTCTGCTGCGGCGCGGTAGTCTTCGACCAATCGCGGGATTTCGTCTGTTCGCAAGACGCGTGGTGTCTCGTACAGCTTCTTGTCGCCTGATGGAGTGCGAATCGAGTCGTCTTCGATCCCAATCGCTGAGGGTGCTACCGGAGCAGAACCATCGTGAAAATCACTGTGCGAAGCCCGTCCTGTGTGCCACAGTTGCATGAAGAAAGGTGTCTGATGATTTTCGTGAACTGCGTCAACGACTTGCATCCAGGCATCGGCCTGCTCATCACTCCAAATTCCAGGAGCACCGACCCAACCAATAGCTTCTTTGGAGATGAACGTGCCTTCGGTGATAAGAATTCCTGCTGATGCTCGTTGCGCATAATAGCGTGCCATCAACGCATTTGCCGTCATCGTTTTTTCGGCTCGGCCGCGTGTCATCGGCGACATCGCGACTCGATTCTGGGCGACAAGACCGTCCCATTGGAACTCGGACATTAGATTGGGTGCGAATTGATTCATTTGAGTCTCTTTCGATACAGTTTTTGGGTTCGGATGAATTGACTGATGTGCCGAGCACGCGGCAAAGTTGCTACTACTTGCTACCGCAGTGTATCAGTTTTTCGTTGATGAACTCGAGGATGCCGAGGTGCGAAAGCTCGCGTCCGTAGCCCGAGTTCTTGATGCCACCGAACGGAAGTTCAGCTTGAGACTGGGTAGGTTGGTTGATGAACATCATTCCCGTCTCCACTTGCTCAGAGACGCGGCGACCACGCTCGACGTCAGCGGTGAAGACGCTGCCGCCCAGGCCGTAGGACGAATCGTTGGCGAGCTTGATTGCTTCGGCTTCATCTTCGACGACGTACACCGTCGCGACCGGGCCGAAAATCTCTTGATCGAAGGTTGGCATATCCTTCGTTACATTTGTCAGGATGGTCGGATTGAAGTAGGCGCCGTCGCAATCAGGTCGATCGCCCCCCAAGACCACAGTGGCACCCGCGTCTATCGCCGACTGCACTTGTTTCTGCACTGTGACGGCGGCGTCTTCGGAAGACAGTGGCGACAGCGTCGTGTCGGTGTCCATCGGGTCGCCGAGTTTCAACGACTCCATTTGCTTCTTAAATCCATCCATAAACTTGTCCGCCACCGCCTTGACGACGATGAATCGTTTCGATGCCACGCAGGACTGACCGGCGTTGACGATTCGGCCTTTGACGGCTTGCTCTATCGTATGATCGAGGTCCGCATCTTCGAGAACAATGAACGGATCGTTGCCGCCGAGCTCAAGAACACTGCGTTTGAGGTTCTTGCCGGCGACGGTAGCCACGGAAGCTCCCGCAGGTTCGCTGCCGGTCAACGAGACCCCTTGGACGCGAGAGTCAGAGATGATCGCTTCCACGAATTCGCTTGAAACAAAGAGGTTGGTGTAGACGCCACTTGGTAAACCACAATCGTTAAACAGTTCTTCGATCGCAACCGCACACTGCGGAACGTTACTGGCGTGTTTTACCATGACAGTGTTGCCAGCCATGATGTTGGGGGTAGCAAAACGCACGACTTGATAGAAGGGAAAGTTCCAGGGCATTACACCCAACAGAACGCCAAGTGGTTGGTAACAAAGATACGCGTTCGCACCGTTAACGTTCATTTGCTGATCGGCCAGAAATGCCTCAGCACCGTTGGCGTAAAACTCTGCTATGTTCGCGCAGTACTCAATTTCATACTGGCTTTCGCAGATCCGTTTACCCATTTCCAAAGTGATCATTCGAGCGTACTCATCCGCGTCAGCTCGCAGGAGATTGGCGAACTTCTGCAAGAAAGTTTTGCGTTCATCGAATGTGCTTTCTCGCCATTTTTGAAAAGCCGTGTGGGCGCCGCCGATGGCATCCATCACGTCATCCTTGGTCATCGGCTCAAACGTTTTGATCGTTTCGTTGGTCACTGGATTGATAGTTGCAATGGTCATCAGTGAGATCTCCGGTAGTTGAGTTGAGGTATTCGTGTCACCGCAATCGACTGGCTTACTGCTTGCCTATCTTGGCCCAACAAGCAACTTTCTTGTCGAAGCTGGTTTCGCCCTCAGACGCCCTGCAGTTTTCCAACCAATTTTCGTGTTGCAAAACGTGGCAAGAAGCCTGTCGACGTGACCATCAAGCGATTTTTCCAGCCGGGAATTACGACGTCTTGATTGTCACGGTAGCCTTCGTAACCGGCTTTCGCTACGGTTTGGGCGGACATCGTGGAGGATGAAAACATATCGAGCTTGCCCATGCCGGAGTCTTCGGCGAAACTCGACTCGGTCGGACCGGGTTCTAGACAAGTGACATGCAAGCCGGTGTCAGCGAGTTCCTCTCGCAACCCTTCGGTAAACGACAAAACGTAGGCTTTACTCGCGTAGTACACCGACATGTTCGGGCCAGCTTGGTACGCGGCGATCGACCCCACGTTCAAAACACCGCCACGACCACGCTGGATCATGCCGGGTAACAAGGCTCGCGTCAGACGCGTCAGCGCCACAACGTTCAACATCAACATGTCGGTTTGTCGGTCGATCGACAATTCCGCGAACTTTCCGAGAGCACCCATTCCCGCATTATTGACCAGCGTGTCGATATCGATGGCATGCTCGCGCAGTTGTTGGCTAATCTGATCGACACCATCCGTCGTAGCGAGGTCGCTGCAGATGACAGTTGCACCAACACCCTGGTCCTCGCGAATTTGGTCAGCGAGATCGTTCAATCTGGCTTCACTGCGAGCGACCAGCACGACATCATCACCGCCTGCGGCGAACTGGATCGCCAGTTCTTTGCCAATTCCGGATGAAGCGCCCGTAATGAGTGTAGTTGCCATAATTCGACTTAAATTCCAGTAAGAGTGATTGCAGCGAAGTGATCGGTGTGGCTCGGTTAATCACAGCAGCTGTCTGGTGAGATCGTCGAACAGGTCACGAGCCAGACAACGCAATTGGTGTGCCAGGACGCGAATCGAACCGGAAAGGTTGGTGGACTGGTCGGTTAGCGACCGGCCTAGCTGATGGCATGGCAGATGAAGTAGTTGAATTCCGGAGCGATGACAGCAATCCAACGAGTCCAGGCTAATTTCGAGTTGCGTCGACACAGAACTGAATCATTGTCATTCAGGCCAACGCAAACTTGCCCTTGGTTTATGATGGTTAGGCGTCTGTCCAGAATGCAGAACGCCCTAGATCAATCTGCCATTTCAGGAATCGAGTTAGTGAAATTTATAATCCTCCAATCGGTATGTGCATTAGCTCTCTTCGCCACAACTGCCGCCGGCGAAACCAGCAATTACCCACAGTTTCGCGGTGTGCACCAGAACGCGACGTCGACGTCTCCGCTACCAATTCATTGGTCTGACGCCGATGGGCAACGGAAAGGTGTCCGATGGAAGATCGATCCTCAGGGAGAGGGATGGTCGCAGCCGGTGGTTTGGCAGGATCGACTGTATCTGACCACGGCTGTGCCGCAGGACTCCGCGAACGCAGAATCGACCAAGCCAGAAAACTACAACGGCGGCTACGGTCGAAACCGTAATGATTTGGTAAACGTGGTTTATCAATATCAAGTGCTTTGCATCGACCGTGCCTCGGGCAAAGAAGTTTGGCGTCGGACGGTCAAAACCGGAATCCCTCCGATTTCACGCCACACAACCAATACGTATGCGACTGAAACCCCGGCCATCGATGGAGAACGGATTTACGCTTACTTCGGAATGAATGGCGTGCACTGCTTGGACCTCCAGGGTAATGTCGTTTGGCAAACCGACTTGGGCGTCTACGAAATGCGGGCCGGATGGGGAACTGCTAGCTCAATTGCACTGCAAGATAATCGCTTGTTCATACAGGTGGACAATGAACAGCAGTCGTTCCTGACTTGTTTGGACACCAAGTCTGGTAAAGAAGTCTGGCGGACCAACCGCAGTGAAAGCTCCCAATACAGCAGCCCGTTCCTTTGGAAAAACTCGCAGCGTACCGAATTGATTGTTGGCGGAATGGTCTATCGTTCTTATGATCCTCAAACAGGTAGGCTCCTGTGGCAAATAGACATGGACAAGGGTCGCAGCTCAGCTACACCGACCGCCGTTGGTGACCGATTATTCATTGGCAACGAATTTCGAAATCGTGGCGGACCAGATGATGGCGGCGGACGGCTCTACTGCATCACGCCTGGTGGTGAAGGCGACATTACCCCACCCGACGACAGTATGACGGGCCCGTTTGTCCAGTGGCGAATGGATGATTCTGGTATCCAGATGGCATCACCGGTCTATTGCAAAGGCAAGCTGTATTTTTTTCAGCGGAGGGCGGGGATTGTCACCTGCGTCGATGCTTCAACTGGAGAAAAAATATTCGAATCACGAGTCCGCGGGGCGAGATCATTCTGGGCTTCGCCATGGTCAGACGGGCGTTATGTCTACGCCTTGGACGCCGGCGGTAGTACGCACGTTATTGAGCCAGGTGACTCACTGGAGACGATTGCCGTCAATGAACTTGGCGATCAGATGTCATGGGCCACCCCAGCATTGACTGATAGCGAGATCTACTTGCGAACTGTCGATCATTTGTACTGCATCGTCGGCGTTGAGTCGGCGGATCATCGGTAGTGTCGAGTCGCGTATCAGTTACAATCATAGGGTGGCTCAAGTACAAAACATGAAACAAGCTTGCATCGTCAAAACACTTTTCGGATCGATAATCGTCAATGGAAAACACTTCAGTCAGTCTCCTCGACCAATTTCAACTATCGGGTCAGTCGGATTCTTGGGATCGATTGCTGACTCTGTATGGGCCGCTGCTGCGTCGTTGGATATTAAAGGACGAAGTGAAAGCGAGCGATGCGGATGATTTGGTCCAAGACGTTTTGCTCGCGGTTGCCAACGACATCAAACAATTCGAGCATCGCGGACACGTTGGAGCCTTTCGCGGTTGGCTGAAAACAATTCTGCTAAACCGTCTTCGCAAACACTGACGTTGCAGAGACCGCAAGCCGGGTGGATTCGGTGGCTCAGAGATGGATGCGAAACTCGCCGCGTTGGAAGACCCGGCCAGTGAAATTTCCCTGATTTGGAATCAGCAGCACGATCAATATGTACTGCGGCAATTGAAGGACCGTGGATTGCCTTCGAAGTTCTCGTGCCAGTGGCGCGAATCAATAGCACAGTCGCGTCGTCGTCCGACAAGCTATTTGGGTCTTGTGCCCTGATCGCATCATTCAATGCAGGAATGAAACGATCGGGTCGGTCGCACTCAAGACTTTGAATGATGCTCAGCAGTCCGTCGGCACCCATGAGTTCGCCATTCGCGTCTACCGACTCGACAACGCGTCGCTAAAAAGTAGTACCAAGTCGCCGTCTGAGAGCTTCAGGACGGTCTGAGTGTAACTTGCTTCATCAAAACACCTAGCGGAAAGTCGCTTAATTCGAGTGTCTCCGATGGCTGGGATATAGCAGTCCACT
This sequence comes from Novipirellula sp., assembly GCF_041583735.1. Taxonomy (NCBI): domain Bacteria; kingdom Pseudomonadati; phylum Planctomycetota; class Planctomycetia; order Pirellulales; family Pirellulaceae; genus Novipirellula; species Novipirellula sp. The sequence goes on along the minus strand of NZ_JBFHFD010000001.1, from coordinate 28,338 downwards.
GCCTATCTAACTGCTGCAAACACAGGGGTTCGGGATGACCAGCATTACAAATGCGTGAGCCGTCTTGTTGGAGAGAAAAAAGAACAGACCACTGCGGTGGCAAACTGGTGGTTCGAAGCCAGCTCAGCAAACTGCTGGTTCATTTCAGCAACAAACCGGTTTTGCCGCACAATGTTGATATTGCGCCGCATCAGCTCCCGCAGACCGATTGCCAACTTTGATGCGTCGACACCGTGACCACTAACATCGGCCAGAAGAATTCGAGTGATTCTGCCTGAGGCGTATGAAAAGACATAATACACATCACCGCCACCTTGCGCTTGCTGATGGTGCTGACTGTAAATCCAGGCCTCCAGACCAGGCGTTTCAAGGTATCTGTCAGCCTGTCGGTTTCCACCCCACACCTCCATGCATTACATGCGCTGATGCCGCAGGCACTTCAATGAAGACTGGACGTGGACGTTTCACGATTGGAAGCAGGATCAAACATCACGGTTGTAATAGTTGTCACCAGCGTCTTGCTGGCAATCTGAAATTAGGTAGGGTGGATCGAATGGGTACGTTGGTGTTTCGGGACTGTAGAGAGTTATTATTGAAATACTCGCGATTTCGCGGGCCCGGATGGTAAAACGGAGCACGACAATCTCCCCGTTCTTTCGAGATTCATACGGTTATTTTAGCACACCCCGTGAAAGCACTTCGATCAACCAGCCTTTCACGAGAGTGATTCATTTGCCGAGGAGTGGATCCGATAGTCTTCACGAATACTGTTGCTTCCGCTGCAACGAAAGCAACGGTCTGCGTTTCTTGTGCGGACACTCGCTTTGTTTTTCCATTGCAGCGTCAAGTTGTCTACAAAGGTACCAACGCCGATGGGCATTGTATGGCTTGGTGAGGTGCTGCCATTAATGTAGCTAATGCTGTTCAATTGATCTCAGGTTCAACAAAATGACTTTAACTTGGAATCACAAAGAATGACAGGAAACCACTTGTTTTTTTGATTTTCACCGTGCCGGAGCCTCGGAGCATCCCAGATCTCGAGTCATGGTGAAATCTAGCAACCTTCGTCGCTGTATCGCAAGAGCCGAGTGCTGTTGTTTACATGTTATGATCGCGAGGGCTTTTCAATGATGAGACTCACCTAAGCAGACGGAAATGCGACTGCAATTGGGAGAGTGAGGCAGCCGCGCGAACTGCGGATCACCAATTATGATCTCAGTCGCCGATGCCTCGCAGATTTTCGTTTTCGACAAGCCGACGTAAGTCCAAGTGGTTCGCAGTGCCCCTGGTCTATTGATGAGTAATATTTTGTTACGCTCGTCCCTGGAAGGTTGCATGAATGCAATCACGTCTGGAGATGGCCGCGACGGTCACTGGCTTGATGGTGCGTCCCGCGTGGTGAAAGGGTCGTTGCCCGCTTCAGCAAACACGGGCTGCAGGTATTCTTGGACATTGCGAATCGCGGTGAACACGCGACCAAATGGACGATTGCTGTACGCGTCGGTTAAAGCGTCACTCTTGACGGGTTGCCCATGGCAATCGAATACTCCCATGATCTCCCCATCAGAGAAACGCTTGATAAGTTGACTGCCAGTCTTACGGAGCTTTCCAAACGACAATGATCGAATGTCGTGGTCATCGGCACGAATGCGTTTGATCAACCGATCGAAGTGATTCGGGATCATTTGGTTTGTGTTGCCGGCTTTAGTGGACTTATCCAGAGCAGTGCCCGCCCTATTGACCACTAACACCGCATGAGGGCCGTAGCCTGGGAATGTTCTGCGATGCTTCATCGCCCACTGGATGCCCTGGACAGTCAATGGGAAGAGAATGTGCTCTCCATAAACGCCGCTCTTGCGACGGACCCGCTTGATGAAGGAATCCTCCGCGGTCGATTTGAAGTCCAGAATTTCCTGGTGCCGGGGTGAGTGGGCCGAGAACAGGTGTACTTCGCCCACCAGTGTTGATGCGATCTCTGCACGACCGAAGCCGCAATTGAGCCCCATCAAAAGCAAAAGCCGATCAAACGGATGCCCATAGCGCATCAGCAGTTTCAGTTCATCAAATGAAAACGTGTCTACCTGCTCTAGGCTCTTTCGTGCATGGTCGACAGCAAGACGTCTGATTCGCGTGTCCATGTCGCCGAAAGCAATGGGTTTTGTCCACTCGAACCGCGAACTGGTGTCCAGCCATTTCAAGAAGCGAGTGAGTGCACTCAAGTAATTTTTGCAGCTTTTCGACGTCATCGGAGTCGTTGTTCTGAGCTTACAGGGGCGTCGACGCCAATACCCGATGAGTTCGTTGATTTCGGAAGCGTCTAACTCCGAAATCGGACGGTCCCCGTGATGCTGAATCAAAGTTTCCACCTGCTTCACCTGAGTTTTGCCCCAGGGAGAGATTTGGTTCGACTCTGGACGGTGGAACTCGCGTTCGAGGTACTCTTGATATTTCTTCATTGCTTGGTGCAGCGTTCCTTCGATCGCAATAGCGTCTGCTGACTCCTCGCACGAAGTCACTCCTGGGCGAGACAAGTGATGCGTATCGCTGGCGGGCACTTCGTCGTCAGCAAACAGTTTGACGGAAGCGAGGTCCGGCTTGGGCGAGGTGAGCGGCACTCCCGCAGCAACAAGCACCCTTTCAGACTCTTGCATCGCCAGAATTTTCGCGGGATCCACGTTTTCCAGTCGCGTGTGGACGGATGCAAGCTGGCCATCGTCGTTGATTGCTTCCAATCTCGTCAGATTTTCCTCTCCGATTCGATAGGCGCGTCGATCCTCCGGCAGAACGAGAATGACCGTGAAACGCTTTTGGAGTCTCTGCAGTCGCTCCGCGTAGTTCGTCGGCGTCTCACCGCCGTTGCGGGGCAGGACAAACTCACTTGCCCCTTTGGCGGTGGCTCGGGCCACTTCTAATTCGGTTTCGCACCAGAGTGGGGCCGGTTCGCGCGAGCGGCTCGCGATTACAGTCCAGATTTCACGAAGCTTGACCTCGCGAATCTCAGCCTGGCGGAGGTCGGTACCTAAGATGAATTTGTGCTGCTGCCGGATGCCGGATTTACTTAGCTTCCAGCCTATCTGCCGGGTGTAGTATCCCCGGCTGTCGGGTTTCCATTGACGACGCGCTCGCGTGACCATTTGGCAGCACTCCTGCCGGTCTTATCGGAACATTGGGGTCCCTGACAGGCTTCTTATCGGAACATTTATCGGAACATCGCATTTTCGAGACAAAACTGACTGCCCGAAAAAGACGTGAATACCAATAAAAATAGCCACTTACCGACTGGCGGCAAGTGGCTTTAAAGCGGAGGACACGGGACTCGAACCCGCAGCCCCTTACGGGGTACCTCAGTTCCAATGAGGCCGCTCACCAATTCGCTTATCCTCCGAACTTGGCTTCGCTATTCTGTGCTGGATTGCGTTTCCTCGCAACTGGTGGTGTTTTCCAGACCAACGGATTGGTAATGTAAATCTAAAAAACCCAGTGGAGAATGACGGATGGATAACGCGGCAATCGCAGATGTGTTTGACGAAATGGCGGAACTGCTGGAATTCCGCGGTGAAAATCCGTTCCGTATCCGGGCTTATCGCAACGGAGCCCAGGCGATCCGCGATCTCGACGAGCCGGTCGTGGCCATCATCAATGACCCCGATCGTAATCTCGCCGACATTTCGGGTATCGGCAAGACGATCAGTGAGAAAACAGAGACACTGATCCAAACCGGCGGGTTACCCCAATTGGAAGAATTGCGCCAAGCGGTCCCCCCAATTGTGATCCAAATGGCGAGGATCCCTGGATTGGGGGCCAAAAAAGCGATGAAATTACAGGAAGCTCTGGAAATTGAATCGCTCGACGACCTGAAACGCGCCTGTCAGGAGGAACGAATCCGCAAGGTCAAAGGATTTGGCCCCAAATCCGAAGAGACGATCCTGGACGGGCTGGCGATCGCCCAGCAGGCGGCCGAGCGAATTTATTGGTCCACTGGCGATGATTTGGCCACGACCATCGGCAACCACATGCAGTCGTGCGAGGGAATCGAGAAAATGAGCTGGGCGGGCAGCTACCGCCGCGGCCGTGAAACGATCGGCGACCTCGACTTGCTGGTCGTCGCCAAAGACCGCACCGCAGCGATGGACCACTTCGAAGCGTTTCCCCAGCAAAGCCAAACGATCGCGCGCGGCGATACCAAGATTTCGATTCGTGTCGCCAAAGCATTCCAAGTCGACATGCGTCTGGTCGAAGCAAACGAGTTTGGTGCAGCACTGCAGTACTTTACCGGTTCTCAGGCACACAATGTTCACATGCGGCGGATCGCCAAAGAACATGGGCTGAAAGTCAACGAGTACGGAGTGTTTAAAACCGAAGACGACTCGCGAATCGCTGGCGAAACCGAAGAAGAAGTCTACAAGGCAATCGGATTGCCTTGGATTACGCCCGAGCTTCGCGAAGATCGCAACGAGTTCACCTGGGCTGAAAAAGGCGAATTGCCCGAGCTGATTGAAACGTCCGACATCGTGGGCGATTTGCACATGCACACCAACGCGACCGATGGTACCGCAACGCTGCAAGAGATGGCCGACGCCGCGATCGCCCGAGGACTGAAGTACATCGCAATCACCGACCACAGCCAGCGTGTTTCGATGGCATTTGGATTGGATCCGAAACGACTTCGCGAACAATGGAAAGCGATCGATGCAATTCGCGATCAGTACGAAGGCCGGCTGGTAATCCTGAAAGGCATCGAGTGCGACATTCTCGAAAAAGGGGGAATGGATTTGCCGGACGATTGTTTGGCCGAAGCCGACTGGGTGCTGGCGAGTGTCCATTACGGTCAGAAACAACCACGCGACCAGATCACCGAACGGATTCTCGGCGCGATTGAAAATCCGCACGTCGACTGTATCGCGCATCCCACCGGACGGTTGATCAATCGTCGTCCACCCTACGAAGTCGATATCGACGCGGTGATGACGGCCGCAAAAGCTAACGGGACGCTGATGGAGCTGAACGCGAACCCGGCGCGATTGGATTTAAATGATGTGCATTTGGCGGCCGCCAAACGGCACGGAATCCCGATCGTGATCAGCACCGATGCGCACTCGACCGAGGGGCTGGACGTGATGCGATTCGGCATCAAGCAAGCACGTCGCGGCGGTTTGACCAAAGACGATGTGGCAAATACGCGGCCTTGGGACGAGATGAAGAAGTTAATGCGTTAAAGCGTTTGCGAGAATCGCGTGGGGCCGAGTTGTGATTGGCCGGTGAAGGCCGAGCGAGTAAGTGGAGACGCGCTGCAAGCGATGTTGCGCGGACGGCCCTCACCCGGACGAGGCCTAAAGGGCCCGTCCGACCTCTCCCGTGCTCCGCTCGGGAGAGGTGACCTGCAAACAGCCACCTCTCCCAAAACGAAGTTTAGGGAGAGGTCGAGCAGAGCCTTCAGCGATGCTCGGGTGAGGGCCGACCGAGCAAGTGGAGACGCACTACAAGCAAGGTTGCGCGGTCGGCCCTCACCCGGACGAGGCCTATGGGGCCCGTCCGACCTCTCCCGTGCTGCGCTCGGGAGAGGTGACTCGTATCGTCAACCATCTCTGCTGAATGCAGTATTGACGGCGAAACATGCTAGGTGAGCTGTACCAAGTCTTTGGACGCTAGTTTGCGATTGGCCTCGATCGCTTTCTGCTCTAGCTCAGGTGCAACGAGCTCGTAGTTGACACTGCGTTGCCGTGCTTCGAACCCGAGCTCTTCAATCGAGGCGCGGATTTGATCGAGCGTCAAGAAGTGCACCGTGCCGGCTTCGGCGACCACGTTTTCTTCGAGCATCAAGCTGCCCATATCGTTGGCGCCGAACAACAATGCCAACTGGCCGACCTTCAATCCTTGCGTGACCCAGCTGCTTTGAATGTTCGGTACGTTGTCGAGGAACAATCGCGATACCGCCAACGTTTTCAGGTACTCAAACGAGCCCTTCGGTGGGATGTGCGACAGTTCGGTATTGTCGGGCTGGAACGTCCAACAAATGAACGCGGTGAAACCACTCGTTTCATCTTGCAGTTCACGGACGCGGTGCAAATGCTCGATCCGCTCCTCCAGCGTTTCGACGTGTCCGAACATCATCGTACTGCTGCTGACGCCGCCCAGTTTGTGCCAGACTCGCATCACGTTTAACCAGTCATCGGTCATGACTTTGCCGCGAGTGATCTCGTTGCGAACGCGGTCGACCAGAATTTCGGCACCGCCGCCCGGGATGCTGCCCAAACCAGCTGCCTTGAGCCGCTTGAGCACTTCTTCGATCGAAAGGTTATTGACCTTGGTGAAATGGTGCAGTTCGGGTGGGCTGAATCCGTGAATGTTCACGTCGGGATAGGCACGTTTGATGTCGCCGAGCATCTCTTCGTACCATTCCAACTTGTATTTCGGATGCAGTCCGCCTTGCAGCAAGATTTGGTTACCGCCCAGCGCGACGGTCTCTTCGATCTTTGCCAACAATTCGGCGCGAGGCAACACGTAGCCTTCGTCACTTTTCGGACCACGATAGAATGCACAAAAATCACAGACCGCAGTGCAGACGTTGGTGTAGTTGATGTTCCGGTCGATGTTGTAGGTGCGGTAGGGCTCGGGATGCATCCGCCGCGAAACCGCTTCGGCAGCCGCCCCCAAAGCAGCCAGGTCGTGGCTTTCGAGCAAACGCAGTCCTTCGGCCGAGGTCAACCGTTGGCCCTCGATAGCTTTGTCCAAAATGTCACGGATCGAATTATCAGCGGCAGGAGCGATCATGATTTTTCAGTCGTCAAGGATTTCAGGGAGCTTGATTTAGGACGTTTCGATGGGAGAGCTTGAATCAGGAACAAGGCCAAGCGAGACCGCGCGGCGACGAAATTCGTCCAATGCAGTCCGTTCGTCGGGGCCAAGCGTGTAATGCAGATTCTCAGCAAAATAACGGTATAGGTCTTCGTTGGTTAGCCCATGGGCGGCAGCTTCACACGCAGCGATCTCTTCGAGCGATGCGATGCCCTCGTCACGCGACGCTTCGAGCGCAGTCGCTAAATCGCCGACGTCCACCCCGGTACGTGCGACCCACATTGCAAACACAAAGGGTAATTCAGTCCATCGGCACCATCGATCACCCAAATCCCATATTTCTTGGTAACAGCGTGGAGCTGGATGCATCGCGCGATCGCCGATCATCAGCAATGCGTCGGCATCGATCGCCTCAGGCGTCTGCTCCATTGCAAAGGGAACAATCTCGGGCCGAATGCCGTGAATTTCCCACAGCAAAATTTGCAGCAGCGCGGCGCTCGTGCGACTGCCTTCGTCCAATGCCAATCGCTTGATATCGGTGGCCGGAACGCGGCTGAGCAAACGAACACTCCACACCGGGCCTCGGCAACCGATCACGGCATCCGAAACGATGGTATGCGAGGGATCACGCAGGTACTCGACCGAGGGAATTAGGGCCACATCCAATTTGCCGGAGTGCAGATCATCCGCCAATCGGCTGGGCAAATTGAAGGACAACTCGCCACGATCCCCCAAACGCTCGCGCAGCCCCCACACCAACGGCTTGGTATTCAGATACGAAACCGCACCAATGCGAAGCGGAGCGTTCGGCAGTGAAGATGTCATTAGATCTCTTGTTTTGTCGATCAAGGGCGTCGTCGATCGCGTGAACGGCCGTGACCATGCCTTCCCAAATCTTTCGGAGTCCCGAAAACGGAATCGGAAAACGTCACATGTCCACTCTCCAAACCGCAGTCCACTGCGGCGTTTAACGCGAGCGAGAGGGACAACCTACACGATTTGCTGCAATTCGTCCGCAGGGCATCCAACCGTGACGCGAACGCCGCTCTTGGGGTGATGAAATGCGATCGATTCGGCATGCAGCATAATTCGCGTTGGATTCGAGGACCGCAGCCCCGCCGAGGCCCACGCAACCGCGTTTTCAGAACTGTTCTCGCCATACAGCCAATCCCCCAGGATCGGATGGCCTCGCAGTGCCGATTGGATTCGCAATTGATGCATCCGGCCGGTGTGGGGAAACAGCCGAACGAGCGTGCGATCGCGTTCACGGCAATAACGAACGACTTCGACGCGGGTTTCGGCGAACTTTGCCTCGGGATCGTTTTTGGTGGCACGCTCGGCACGTGGCTGATCGGGGACCTTTCTGAGATAGTCCGTCCACAGCGGGTCGACGGGCTCGATTTTCCCCGCAACGACTGCCAAATACTGCTTATCGACCTTCCGCGTTGCGAATTGTTCGGACAGCAGTTTGGCGACCCGTTTTCGCAGTGCGATCAGCACCACACCGCTGACGGGGCGATCGAGTCGATGAACGACCGCGAGATAATCGCTACGATCGGAAAGCTGGGTACGTAAACGCGACTCAAGACTATCGGCGCCTGGGGGCGATTGCGTCGACAGTCCCGCTGGTTTCTCGACGGCCAACATCGACTCGCCGTCCCACAACACCTTGATCGCACTGTCAATCGTCATCCGCAAACATCATCCATCATCATCGCAACTACAATGCGAATCGCATCGTTACGTTTATCATTGTGGTTGTCGTTGCGTGCTTGGCACGTTACCTGCTTCGCACCATCTGAACCACTTAGTTTTGATGCCATACCCGAGCGCACAGCAACCGTCTCGCAACTCAACAACAGCGCACCAACAACAGCGCAAAAAAAACGAGAGATCCCGGCCACGACAATCACTGAAGTAAGTTGTTAAAACACAAGATGTCGTGTTCAAATTACTTCAACAATCGATCGACGGATCTCTCGTACCTTTAATTTGTAAAGAGAGAATCGATCACGTCAAGATGAGTTGTGTTATTGGTGGCAAAATTCAGAGCATCGTTTGGCATGGTTATCGAGTCATCCGATCGCGAAGAACGATCCCCATCACATCGACTTGATTCATTGCAACGGTCATCCTGTGGGAAGACGGAACCGTTTGCGAAGCGACTCACTGCCCTCGAAACACACTCATGCGCACTACCATTGAACCCGCTGCCGACCACCACTATCACTTTGTCACAGGGCGGCTAGCCGAGCATGCGGTGCGAGAGATTGCTGCATCGCTCGCGAAGGAATATTCGTTCACCTATTCCGTCGGAGTGATGCCAATCACGGTGGCCGCATTGATGACATCCAAGTGGCTGCTGCGGCACTTGGACATCCCCGCACCGACGACTCATGTGATCGTGCCGGGCTATCTCGAAGTGGGTTACAACGAATTGCAAAACGGCGTAAAAATACCGGTAATTTGCGGCCCAAAAGACTGCCGGGACCTTCCAGAGGTGTTTGGAAAATCGCGTCCCAAAGTCGTTCCGAGCGAGTACGACATCCAGATCATTGCCGAGATCAATCACGCGCCGCGGATGTCGATTGACACAGTACTAAGCATCGCCAAACAACTGCGTGAATCGGGGGCCGATGTGATCGATTTCGGTTGTGACCCTGCATCGCGCTGTAACACAATCGGCGATTACATCCGTGCCTTGGTCGACACAGGATTAAAAGTTTCGGTTGATACCTTCGACACTTGGGAAGCGAGCGAAGCGACCAAGAATGGAGCATCGCTGGTGTTGTCGGTGAACTCATCGAACTGTGAAGTGGCTAAAGATTGGGGCAGCGAAGTGGTCGTGATTCCAGACCAAGTGGACGACAAAAAAAGTTTTGAAAAAACGATCAATTATTTGGCGAGACATCAAGTTCTGATGCGATTGGACCCGATTTTGGAACCGATCGGCGCAGGGCTCGCTGCGAGTTTGATTCGCTATGCGGACACCCGCCGCGATTACCCCGAACTTGAAATCATGATGGGGATTGGTAATTTGACCGAGTTGACGGAAGTCGATTCGGCAGGCATCAACTTTTTATTGCTCGGTATCTGTCAAGAACTCGGCATTCGCAGTGTGTTGACCACCGAGGTGATCAATTGGGCACGCTCCTCGGTACGTGAATGCGCCGAAGCAAGAAAATTGGTTTATTACAGCGTCAAAAATCGGGTGCCACCGAAGCATTTATCCAATGCATTGGTACAGCTTCGTGATCCAAAACTCAAAGCATTTCCCACCCGCATGCTGCTATCGCTTGCGGCAACGCTGAAAGACAATAACTATCGCATCTATGCCCAAGATGAAACGATTCATTTGTTGTCTGCGGGTATGCACTTACAACGATCGGATCCCTTCGAATTGTTTGATCAATTGATGCAGCGTCCCGAATCGAGCAACGTGGACGCAAGCCACGCGTTCTATCTCGGTTACGAGATGGCCAAAGCGTCGATTGCGCTGCAGTTGGGCAAACAGTACGACCAAGATCAGGCATTACGCTGGGGTATGTTGACCCAAGAAGAGAATCTGCATCGCATCGAGCGTAAAAGTCGCCACCGAAAGTCGTAATTTCAGCGGATGGGAGCCGTCATACTCCTTTGTCGGGTGGTGCTGCCGACAGAACCGATTCAGAGTGCTAAAATCAGGACAGTTGTTTGCTTTACTCAACACATCGCTCTCCCCCCTTAGCTCACGCTTCGTTTTTGGTTCACCGTTATGCCGCGATCACCTTGGTTCCGCTCACCTTCGCCTCGATTTGCTCGTTCGCTTTGCTATAGCGTTTATTTCTCGCTCGCGCTGATTGCCGGCATGTCCTCGGGATGCAGCAACAGCGATACGGCGGACACATCCCAAGCGACCGATGATGCGACGTTACCGCTCACGCAGCCTGGGGAATCCAAGACGGATGCCAATGAGACGGATGTAAGCGGGGCAGGGGAGGGCAGGGCGGATGCGGCAGCGATGGCCCACGATGCCCCTGAAAAGGGCGAATCGCTCGCACCCACTTCACCCGTTGCGATTCCCGATCCATCGACTGCTGCGACCGAGTCCGCAATGGTGGGCGAGGCCATTCCAGTGGGCGAGGCCATTCCAGCAGGCGCTCCGCAGCCCGACAACCAAGCACCGAACTTATTGACGATGGCCGATCCCGTTGGGGCGAGCGAGAGCGTCGATCCTAAACGTCGTCAATTGCGAGCGAACCTGACTCCCGATGAGCTCCATGAATTTTTAGCCGGCGCCGATAGCGACATCCAAGCGATCGCAAGTGGCGCATCGGGAATCCAAGATCCGAAGGAAGCGTTTGCCGAGATGCGGCGAATTTCTCAAATGAAACTCGAGGCCGCGCGTCGCTTGCAGAATCATGCGGACGCCAATGCCGACGCTCGCAGTGATGGTGCACGCGGCGAACTTCAATCGCTTTCACACCTTGCCGCGCTGGGCGATTTGAAATCGGCAATGGAGCTCGAGAAACTCGCTACCGCGAATCTTGATTCGGATGATCCCCGATTGGTGACCGACAGCCGATTGGTTTTAATCGGTTTTGCGATCGAGTCGCTACAAAACGGCGAAGCGGATGCACCGCAACGGATTGTCCAGCAGGTCCAGGGTTTGGCTAACTCCGACGCATCGTCGGACATCCCCGCGATGATGGTAATGGGACAAGCTCGCCAAGTGTTGACTCAATTTAATCATGACGCCGAAGCCAAAGCGGTTCGCAATACGATCATTGAACTGTACGCCGACTCATCCGATCCGCAGATCGCAAAGATGGCGGCTCAATTGGCGGGCAATGTTCAATTCGACGAGATCGATCGATTGCTGGAACAGGCGATCGAAGGCGAAACGATCGCGACAGCCAATTGGACCGATGCGGTCGAAGCGTTACTGATCGCATCGCCAGACCTACAAACGGTGCAGTACTTAGCAGGTGCGGCACTTCAATTCGAAGGGCTCAACCAACCACAGCTTGCCGAGGCAACCTACAAGAAGCTTCAGGAACAATTCCCCGACACCAACACAGCCACCGGGCAAGAGGTTCAGCTAGCGATCGACGCTCGAAAATCGCGTGTCGACGCGATTGGTAAAACGTTTGATCCTGATCTAAAATCAATTGACGGTGGCGAGTTATCGATCGCCGATTATCGCGGCAAAATTGTCTTGATGCCGCTGTGGGCGATGGGGTTTCCGGAATCGTTGCAATTGATTCCTCATCTGCAAGAACTCGAAGAACAATCACCTGAGACGATCGCGATTGTCGGCGTGAACTTGGATCCTGCCGGAGCTCCTGTGGCAGAGTTTGTCCGGCAAAACAAATTGAACTTTTCCAGCTATCGAGCCGAATCGTCAGCGACGGCCGAAGTTCCCAACGAGGTCGCGGCCAGGTTTGGAATGGTATCGATGCCGTTTCTTGTGGTGTTGGATCAAGAGGGCCGCGTCGCATCGATCGATTACACGATCGCACAATTACAACAAACGCTGAAACGACTTCAGAATTAGACGGCCGCGGAAAGTCAATACAGAAAAAAACGATTTACAAATCTTATCAAGCAATGATGGATTCGAAGCGTTCTGAACTACACTGTGTGATTCAATGAGAAGAACTATCCGAATCCTTTTTGTCGGAAGTCATCTTATGTTGAGGACCTGAGATGCAATTTATTGAACTAACAGGAAAAACTTTGTTGGACGTAGTCAACGAAGGCGAAATTGATCTGAAGCAGATGCATGAATCGGGCGTCAACGGCGATTCAATCTTGCGAATCAACAAGTTCGGCGAGATCGAATTGCGTTCGCGTGACGAGTGGATGCTGGTCGGCGGATTGATCGGCCATTTCGAAGACCGTCTGATCTCGTTAACGGGACTCGATTGGGCCGAGTGATCGGGGGTGCAAAATCGACACACAGTCGACCCATTGCTGCAATCGCGACGGACACAACCGACTGGTCCGATCCGTTCGACATACGTCGCCACGCACCGCGTAACAATCGGGAAATACACGCTCTGAAACAAGCCGGTCCACCATCGTTAAACGAATCGATCCTGAGAGCGACCACTTCATCGACGCCTGTGTCGCGATGCGGCCCAGCGTACGCAGCCGCGTGTATCCGAGATGTTCGATCGACGAGCGTCCATCTTTGCTGAACGTGTCGACCAAGCAGCGACGAAACCCGAATTCAGCGGCAAGCTGAAACACCTGTTCCGCCGCCATACACGTTGCCGACTCGCTATCGGCATAGGCGACGGCGACCAATTCGGTGGCTGGTCCGATGCACTGCGACGCCGAATCCCACAGCTGTTTCATCGCGGCGGGCGTCTTGATTCCCGACGGGCCAATCTTGGCAAAATGAAACGCTCGGGGCAGTTGCGACACCACGCCTTGCCAATCCGCGGCTTCGCCCAGTGCGGCGGAAAGCAGCGGTCGCGTGGGGATCACCGGATCATTCGCAATCGCACCCGAGTATTGCAGGCGAATCGACGGAGCCCCCCCCGCCAACGGGGCGATCCCCAGTGCGGCCGCGTGCCAGATTGCGGGGTCGACCGCCGCAAGCGCGCCGCGGCTTGGCTCTTTAAAGTCAATGATCCCCACCCCAGCGGCAACCGCCTCGCGAAACTCAAAACCGTCCCTCACACTGACTAGCAGATCCGTCACAGAACAACACTTTCGCTTTTAAGAGAGGCAGAAACTGGCACGATTGCAGCATAAACCGGATAGGCGATCACAACCAAAGGGGGTAAAGTCGACACTCCTAATGTTATCAAACCACTGCTTTCCTCAACATTCAAAGCCAAGTTTTGAAGTACGAGTCCATCAACAATCACGCGGAGCTCGAAGTTCTCTGTGAAGAGATCGCCAAATGCCGTTTCATCGGATTTGATACCGAGTTTGTATCCGAAGATAGCTACCGTCCAGAACTGTGCTTGATTCAAGTCGCTTTTGGGGACCGCTTGGCGATCATCGATCCCTATCGGGTGGAAACCACCGATCCATTCTGGGAGGTCCTTTCGCAGCCGGGGCGAATCGTCATCGCACACGCCGCTCGCGAAGAAATTCGTTTTTGCTATCGCTTTTCCGGAAAACCGATCGCCGGTCTGTTTGACACCCAATTGGCTGCCGGGTTTGTGGGGATGGAATACCCCGCATCGCTGGCGACATTGGTCCAGCGATTGGTGGGCAAGTCGCTACCGAAAGGCGAAACACGAACCAATTGGCGGCATCGCCCGTTGAGCAAGGATCAGATCACCTACGCGCTGCACGACGTGGTCGATCTCGAGAACATGTACCAACAACTCAACACGATGGTATGTGATCTGAATCGCGAAACGTGGGTCGCCGAAGAAACGGCCAACTTGCAGCAGAAAGTTATCGACGCCGAGACTCGCGAAAATTGGCATCGCGTCAGCGGTTCGTCGGGGCTAAACCCTCGTCAATTAGAAACGGTTCGCCAATTGTGGCTGTGGCGTGAGGACCGTGCTCGCGAGACCGACCGAATTCCACGTCGGGTGATGCGTGACGACTTGCTGGTCGAATTGGCCAAAAAAGCATCAACGAACATCGACAAGATTCGCAGCATCCGCGGTCTCGAGCGACGCGGTTACACCGGCCAATACGAAGCGATTGCCGAGGCGATTCGCGTCGCCTTGGACACGCCGGACGAGGATCTGCCGCGTCGTCCGCGTGGCACCCGCCGCTCGGTTTCACCGATGTTAAGTCAATTTCTATCGACGTCAATCGCGTGCATCAGCCGGCAACACAAACTTGCTCCGCCGATCGTTGGAAACGCGGACGATGTACGTGAATTGTTGGGTTATGAATTGGAACATCGCAAGAACGATCCCGAGCCCTCGCTGTTAAAGGGATGGCGAGGCGACATTGTCGGCAAGTCGTTCCGCAAACTGTTAGCCGGTGAACTCGCGATCCGCGTCGCCGATGTCAGCGAAACACAACCCCTCGAGTTCATCGATGTCAAAGAGTAGACGCGGAAGCAAAACGGCTAGGGCAGCGGTCGCGTTCGCCCCTCGCCGCGAGCTTTTGCCAACGCCGATGACAACCGCTGGACGACTTCGGGATTTTGGCTAGCCAGGTTCTCGGTTTCTGCTTTGTCCTTGGACAAATCAAAGAGTTCATGGACTTTTTTCCCGTCGCTGGTGGAGGCAATCATCTTCCAGTCGCCTGAGCGAATCGCAATCGCATTGTCTTTCGTGTCGCCTTGAATAAAGGCGATCTCGCGAAGCGGTGTGTTGGGATCGGTACCGAGCAGTGCCGGAACGATACTGAACGAATCTTCGCCCGCGTCCTCAGGCAGTTCGGTATCGAGGATCTCGGCCAGGGTAGCCATCATGTCGGTCAAACAAACCAACTGGGTCGATTCGGATTGAGGGGTGATCTTTCCTGGCCACCGCACGATAAAGGGAACCCGGTGGCCGCCTTCGTATGGGGATCCTTTTCCATCATGCCATGGACCGTTGGTGAGGTGCCCAAGTGCCCTCGCGTCTTGCTTGGCTGTTTTGAACCGCTCGCGGATATCATGCGAATCGACCGCCAAGTTCAACTCGACGTTTTGCGTGCCTTTGAAATCTTTCGGACTGTTCCCGTTGTCGCTGGTGAAGACGAGCAAGGTGTTGTCGGCGATCCCCAACTCGTCGAGCGTGTCGATGATTTCGCCCACATGAAAATCGAGTTCCTGCACGTAATCACCAAGCAGCCCCGCTTGGCTTGTCCCACGAAACGGTGCTGCCGGAGTCACATGTGTGTGCGGCGCACAGGGTGTGAAGTAGAGAAAGAACGGTTGTTCTGCGTTCTCTCGGATAAACTCGATTGCCTTTGCCGTTAAATCCGAATCGACTTGATCTTCCACCCGAGGTTTAGCGAGTCCCGAGGGAAACGGTTGCCCCGCGACGACACGTAACTTTTCGCCGGGAACCAAACCGACAAAGTCGTGGTTTTCGACGAAGGCACGGTATTGGTCATTATGATTGGTGGGGACGCCAAAGTGGTAGTGAAAACCGGCTTCTAGCGGCCCAGGGCCCAGCGGATGCTCCCAGTTTTTTCCGTATCCAAGGTGCCATTTGCCGATCGCGGCAGAGCGGTAACCGTGCGACTTGACCAACGATGCGAGCGTCATGCGATCGCGTTCGAGTCGATAGCCATTTCCTTTGCGATGAAGTCGCCAAGGCAGACGTCCCGTCATCAATCCATAGCGTGATGGTGAACAAACCGAAGCCGCGGCATGAGCATCGTGGAACATCATGCCCTGGTTTGCCAACGCATCGATATTCGGAGTCTGGATCTTTGTGGCACCATAACAGCGGATGTCACCATAGCCGAGATCGTCTGCCATGATGATGACAATATTGGGGCGTTGTTCCGCGACCGCTGACGAACCGCAGAAGAGGAACATCAGCGTGAGCAGCCGAATGTTGAATTGCATGAGTCTCTCAATCGTGTGGGGAAGCGATTTCGCAGAAGCCAGAAGACACGTCGCCAGAGATTGGCACACGTGATTATGATACGAAAAAACCCAAAGCGTAAGCCTGTTTTTTACGCTCGATTCATTCGCTGCGAAATGTCCCTGGGGTAACCCGAGACGATTGGCGAGGCAGTGAGAAGTGTGGCATGCGAGTGGTTCGCAGCCGTGCCAATCCGACTAGACCTCTGCATCCAAGATGGCGGCTTAGGGAGTTCACCGTTTTGGCCCAAATGGCAAATGTTCCAGCGGTGGTGTATTGCTGCAACAACAATTTTCACCGATCACTCGGGAGTGGACCTTGCCCAAGATCCACTCCGTTCGTTGCTCGTTTGCTCTCGGCTTGGAACCGATGGCTTTAGCGGGTTTGCACGTCGCTGCTGCGTCGGCTCACGCGGTCGCTTTGAGGACTCATGTAGTGAGTTGCCTCTTCGGCCACCAAGACGGTGTCACCCGAGCGAACTTCGGTGCGGAAGCGATGGTGTCCCGCACGATCTGCCTTAGCGACAACTCGCAAGCGAACCTCTTGACCAGCCCCGATGCGAGGGATTGGATCGAACAAGACTTGTCCGGTCAGCAACTCGCCACTTTGGCCTTCGATCTTGTTCGGTTCGATCCCGTGACTGAATTGAGCCAGGGCACGAATGTCGGTCGCTTCTTTGCTGCCACGGTTTCGCACGATGATTTCGTAGGTCACGTCGGCACCGATCGGAGCCGGGGCAGGGGGGTCGTTGACGGTCAACACAAGGTCCGCAATCGATTCCACTCGGGTTGCCAGTGCGACGCCGGTTTGACCTGCAGCCGAGCCTTTGCAATCGAAGATGAATCGTTGATCGCCAGTGGCGGTCATGTTACAGCGGAATTGGTAGTTGCGACTCGCACCAGGTGCCAGAGCATTGATCTGCCACTTCAGAGCACCTTGCTGAAGCTGAGCTTCCTCGAGTCCGCCGAGGTACTTCACACCGCCAGGCAATTGCAATGTCGCAACGATTCGCTCGCTGATTGCCGAACCGGTGTTCTGGACCTGCAGATTGTAGAGCGATTCGGTGTTTTGGTACTTCAATTCGGGACCGGTTAACACCGCTTCGAGTTTGGCCGAGGCCACGCGGATTGTCTTTTCGGCTTCCGCACGAAGATCGAGATCTCCCGATGCCATGCCGTGGATCTTCAGATCGACGAGGTCTTGGGCAGTCAACTCGACTTCGAATTGAGCTTCTTTGCCTGCAGGGATGTCACCGATTCGCTGAGTTTGTGGAGTTGCCGAGTTAGGCGACAGCGTGAAGACCACGTTAGGGGCGGTTCCATCGCCGGGATTCAAAACACGAACCGTGTAGGTTTGCGATTGACCATAGATGACTTCCTCAGGTCCTTCGATCGTCAGATCCAAGCGAGGTTCCTGGACCCGCACCGTCGCGGTGGCATGCTGAGGCGTCATCGTCCAATCGACGTCCAAGTCATGGGTACCGCTTCGTTCGGCTCGCAACCGTACAAACATTCGCTCGACCGAACCGGCGGGTAACGAATCAATCGTCCATACTAAACGCTCCGAGCTACCTTGGGTTTGGTTGTCGATATGGCCTTGCGAGGCGTTGTGACCATGGATCTCGGCCCAATCAGGGATCATCGCACGGACCAGGACGCCTTGGGCATCGATCGCCCCTCGGTTCTCGACACGAATCTCGTATTGTTGAGTTTGGCGGATCATGATTTCACCCGGACCAAACGTCACCACTCGAATGCCTGGCAATTCCGAAGCGATCGAATTTTGGCCCTGCATCAGCTCACGTTGTGAATCCAATCCGTCCGATCGGCTCGTGCCGGTTCGCATCGAATTGGCACGTTGCGAATCATAACGAGGTTGAGCAAAGTTGTCGCCAGAGTAGTTACCGGTCGACGAGTCCGAGTTGCCGCCATAGTTATCCATATCGTGCAGTCGAGTTGGCTTTGTCACGGAGTTTGACGAAGCATCAGCCACCTGTGGAACACCGACGGGTTGACCGAACGTGACCATTTTTTCGGTTCGTACGTTGAAGCCGTCACCGCGGCTGGACGATGCATCCGAATTGTCGCTGGATTGACCAGCAAGTCCGGAACCAACCGGAGCCATGATTTGGCTGGCGGCAGCCGCGTCGCTTTGCGTGGGCACCAATTGGCTAGGTCCAAAGGCACTGACGGGAGGTCCCGCACGATGCGAGATCGTTTGAGCGGACGACTTCGGTGCAAGCTGGCTATCCGGTGCAGGCAGTGTCGATGCCGGGGACGGCACCGTCATGTTCGGTGTTTGATAATCGGCCGATGGGGCTGGAACCGCAGCAACGGCGTTGGATGGTGACGCGGCGGCAGCTGGCATTCCCAGCGAGGCGGGTGCTGCGGTAGGAGCCGTCGGTGCGATGGCGTTGGTCGGAGCTTTCGCGATGGCCGGTGCAGGTGTTGGTGCAGCTGCCGGTGCTGGAACCGGAGTCGTCGTAGGTGGGTTCACCGCCACTTCCGGCTTAGCGACGGATGGCAGGGGCAATTCGGCCGACGGGGTCGGAACTGGTTTGGCCGCAACCTTGGCCGAAGCCCCAGCACCGCTGCCACGACGCGAACTCGATCCCGAGCTGTTGCCTTCCGAAACGCTGGCCTTCGGTTTCGCAGCCAGCTTGGTCTCGGCGACCGATTCCGCGGATTCAATTTCTCGGCGAACGACTTTAGGAACAAGTTCTGGAGTTGGCTTGGCAGTCGCAGCGATCGAAGCCGTCGCGGCGGGGCTGGTCGACTTCGCAGCCGGTGTGATCTCGGCCGGATCGAGAGCTTCCAGCGAACGACGTCCGCTGCGGCGGCTGCTCGTTTCACTCGACAGCGCGTTTGTGTCGTGCGTGGTGCGGCTGAAGGTTTCGCGAGGAATGACACGAGCGGTTGAAGGGGGGGCTGCGAGAGCTTCGCTACGATCGCGAGCAACGAGCACCGAGTCCGACGGCGGCGTGGGAACGCGGGACGCTGTCTTCGGGGACGACGCTGTGGGAGTGGAAACCGGACTAGCCTGTAGCGGCGCCGGAGCACGGCCACGAATCACACGCGCGGTGCTGCCTTGGCGGGGGTCGCGAATCGGAGTACGAGTATCGGTTTCCGGTGCGGTGGTACCACGATGGTACGGAATGCCGCTCCAATCCGCCGGGGCACGATCGGCAGTGGTCTGGCTCGTCGACGCCGCACGCGATTGGGTGTGCGAAGACGAAGTCGAGGTGGAACTCGAAGACCGACCGAACAATCCACTGAGGATTCCTCGCGACTCGGTATTGTGTTGGATGTGGTTGTGTGAGTTGTTTGCAGCAAGCGAATAGAACAGATTAGGTGCCGTTTTCGTCGGAGCCTGCTTCGTTTGCTGATCAGCGACCTGAGCAATTTTTCCGCTTTGCCCCGTCGACTGAAACGCCGCCTGCGTCGCGGTTGGGCTCTGCCCCATCGCTGCGGAGGACATCAAACAGGCAAATGGGATGGCGAATAGCTTCGAAGCCACTAGCATTTTGCGATTGCCGCGCATGCCTACATCTCACGATTTTAGAAAGGAAATTGGATCTTTGGATTCATCGTCTTTTTCGCCCAGCATGGTCCAATAAAATTTGACGGTTATGCCGATTTTGCATCGCGGGGGTGGGACCGGTACAACCAACACGCCGGCAAGGGCACCTAACCGCCCGATTTCCCAAGCGTTACAATTACGTCTCGTCATATCCCTTCCTGTCTGCCATCCCCCGAACCAGCGAAAAAGTAAAACGACATGAGTCGACGCGAAAAAATCGAAGCCATGCTAGCAGACGAGCCCAACGACACGTTCCTGCGGTATAGCTTGGCGATGGAGCACAAGAGCGAAGGCGACTTTGCCGAGAGTCTGAGACGTTTGGAGGAACTGACACACGACGATCCTCCGTATGTGCCGGCGTTTTTTATGGCCGGTCAGATCCTGGCCGACCTTGCGATGGAAGATCCCACGCGTTTGGATGAGTCACGGGCATTTTTGCGTGATGGCATCGACCAGGCACGCAGCCAAGGCGACGCTCATGCCGCCGCAGAGATGAGCGAATTGCTATCATCGCTCGGCGAGCGAGGCGAATTGTAGAAGGGCAGGGGGCTGCAAATTTTTTTTTTCTTCTTTCCCTTTGAACCAATAACCCTAGGCAAGTCCCGTGGCGGCCGACCAAAGCCATGCGATTGTTCTTCGCACTACGGAATTTAGCGAAACAAGTCTCGTTGTGACGCTATTCACACGCGACTTTGGGCGGTTATCGGCGATCGCCAAAGGGGCTCGGCGGCCCAAAGGTCCCTTCGAAGGTTCGCTTGACCTGTTAGCGGTTTGTCGTGTAGTCGTTCATCGTAAGAGTAGCGATGCGCTCGATTTATTGACCGAAGCGAAACTGCATCGACGTTTTCGCGGGGCCGATCGTTCGCTCGCTCGCGTTTACGCTGGCTACTACGTCGCTGAAATATTGCGGCTGATGACTGATGACCATGACCCTCATGTTGATGTTTACGATTTGACGATTTCAGTCTTGAACCAGATTGATGGCGTCGGCGATGTTGCCTCGACCATCCTTTTTTACGAAGCCCAGATGCTGCGGTTGCTTGGCCACGCGCCGGGGACCGATCGCTGCACGGACTGTGGAAAAGAGATGGCAACGACGGCATCGCGGATTCCGTTTGCATTGGCGACCGGAGGCATCGTCTGTTCGAGCTGTGCACCGCGTCAGCATCAATTGATTTCCGTTCGCAACGTGGTGATTCAGCAATTACGAGATTTGGTCGATTCCAAAACGTCGCTGCCAACCTTGGTTTCCGCCCACGTTTATGGGGAGCTTAGAGCGGTGATGAGCCGATACATACAAACGATCGTGGGCAGAGTGCCCCGAACGCAGTACTTGCTGCCGCAGTCGGTGCAAACCGAGACTCTGCCGTCTGCCTCGAATCCTACGGAACCGACCGCATGAAGCGATACGACCAAACCATGCATCTATTGCTACCAAATTCGATCCGTCAATGGATTCTCACTTGCGAGGATCGCGTCACGCGTCAAGCGATGCCGCGTCTTGTCGGCACGCCCCGCTGGATTGCCACGGCGATCGCGGTTTGCACGTTCGGCGGGACGGTGGGTTGCCAGTCCTTTTCGCGGCCGCCCAGTTTGTTTCCATCGAAGTCGGCGCTCTATGACGTGCCCGATGAAGAGGGCGTTCGCCAAGCTTCGGCAACCAATTCGTTTGGCGACACCGCACGAAAAAACACGACTCGCGTCGTGAACTTCGTCACGATGCGTGAACAGGAAAACGTGACGAAGGCAAAAGACCTTTACAAGCAAGGCGATACCGTTTTCCGGCAAGCCGAGACGATGAACGACGAAGAGGCCAAGGCGACCTTTCACAAGGCCGCCAAATTGTTTCGCCGAGCCAACGAAGCATCGCCGGGTACTGCGCTGCAGCAGGACGCGATGTTTATGCAGGCCGAAAGTTTGTTCTTTGCCGATCGCTTGAACGAGGCGAGTGAAGCCTACACCGAACTGCAAAAAGCCTATCCACGCAATCGCCACAACGACCGCATCACCGCTCGATTGTTCAGCATCTCGCGATACTGGATCGACACCGAAAAAGCGACCGAGGGCAAGTGGAAGTTTTTGAACCTGACCGACCACAAACGCCCGATCACGGACGCCGACGGTCATGCCATCCGTGTGCTGGACCAAATTCGTTACGACGACCCGACCGGCAAATTGGCGGACGACGCAACCATGGCTGCCGCAGCGGAAAACATTCGCCAGGGCAAATTTGAAAAGGCCGACGAATTCCTCACGGATTTGCGGGAAACCTACACCGACAGCGAGCACTTGTTTCTCGCCCATTTGCTCGGTATCCGCTGCAAGCTCGAGATGTACGCGGGGCCTGCCTACAGTGGTTTGGTGCTGGATGAAGCCGACAAGATTGTCGAGCAAACTCGCACTCGGTTCCCCGACAAACTGCGTGACGAAAAATACTCTGACATTCTTGCGCGTGCCGCCGCAGAGATCTCCTTTCATCGCGCCGAACGCTTGGCCACCCGAGCTCGCTTTCGCGAAAACAAGAAAGAGTATGGTGCCGCCCGCTACTACTACAACGAACTGCTCAAGTCACACCAAGACACGCCCCATGCCGAGACGGCTCGCACTCGATTGGCAGCGATCGAAAAACTGCCGGACGTGCCGACGCCACAACTTGCTTGGCTGACGACGGTGTTCCCGGACTCCAAAGCATCCACGCCGCTTGAAACCACCTTTGACAACGGCCAAGAGCGTCCTGAGACCGATAGCCCCACCATGCTAAGGTAAACGACGACTGTGAATCGAATCGTCAAACCTATCGACGCGACTGTTCGCAGCATGCTGTTGCTGGGCATCACGCTATCGCTATCGATCATAGGCGGATGTTCGCTGTATCAGTACGGCCCTTCGTCGCTGTACCGATCGGATGTTCGCACCGTGCACGTTCCGATTGTTCGTAACGAAACGTTCCGTCACGACCTGGGACCGCGATTGTCACTGGCAATCGTGACCGAAATTGAAAGTCGCACGCCGTTTAAAGTCGTCTCGGACCCTGGGGCCGACAGCACGCTGTTGGTTGTCTTGACCAGCGAAAACAAAAACGTGCTGTCGGAAACCAGCTCGGATGATCCGCGTGCTCTCGACGCGACGCTGACCGCGCGAGCGGATTGGGTCAGCCGTCAAGGCGAGAAGTTGTTCCAGAACACCGTCGCTCCCAACAGTGGCTCGGTGATCTCGTTCAGCCAAGACTCGCGATTTGTACCCGAAGCAGGCCAGTCGATCGATACAGCCATGCAGGCGACGATCGAAAAACTTGCCCAGCGAATTGTTTCTCAGATGGAACTTCGTTGGTAAGTCTATCCGTTGTAGAATGCAGCGATGTTCTGCCAAGGAACGCGTCGCACTTCTCTTCTACACACGTGATGGCAATCTCAAGTTAATGTCTGCAACGGACTCGGCCTCGGACCATGGCCCCGATAATACAACGGATCAGCGGGCCCAATCCAATCAAACTCATTCCAACTGGGCGCATTGCAATCGGTGCGACCACTGGGACATTGGCACACGGCGACTCACGTTTGGTCGTCTGCCGCTGGTGATGGGGATTTTGAATGTCACCCCGGATAGTTTTTCCGATGGGGGGCGTCACCGGCGCGTTGACGTTGCCGTCGCCGCGGCGCTGCAAATGCAAGCCGATGGGGCGGCAATTATTGATATTGGCGGTGAGAGCACACGACCCTACAGCGACGTGGTCGATTGCCAAGAAGAAATCGCTCGTGTGTTGCCGGTGATCGAGCAATTATCGGGGCAGCTGACGATCCCGATCAGCGTTGATACATCCAAGGCCGAAGTCGCCAAACGAGCTCTCGATGCCGGCGCCGAGATCATCAATGACGTGACGGGGCTCGAAGGGGATCCGTCGATGGGAGAGCTGGCGCGGGAACGCGGCGTCGGTGTCTGCGTGATGCACATGCGGGGAACACCGCAAACGATGCAAGACGATCCACGCTACGAAGATGTCGTGGCCGAGATCGAGCGTTATCTGCAAGAGCGACTGCGTTGCTGCGAACGGATCGGAATCCGCCGAGACCGGGTGTGTTTGGATCCCGGGATCGGTTTCGGCAAGACCCACCAGCACAACTTGATGCTGCTACGTGCGACTCGTCGATTCGTCCAACTCGGTTCGCCCTTATTGATTGGGCATTCACGCAAGGGCTTTATCGGGAATCGGATCGGCGACAAAAATGCCGACCGTACGGCAGGCACGCTAGGAGTTTCCTTGGCGATGGCCGTAGCGGGAGCGCAAGTGATCCGCGTTCACGATGTCAAACCAACCGTGGATGCCCTGACTCTTTTCGAAGCCTCGGGCGGTCTCGATTAGCGAGCCTGTTTGGGCGTCGTCTCGCCCCGTTTGGGCTCACGGTTTTGCTCATTCGCCGCCGGGGCGTTTTTCGTCGATGACGACGAGGGCCCGGTTACGAAGAGTTGCCCCGTATCGACCGTTCCGTTGGCACTGACCTGAAACGTATCCTTCAAACCATGAACGGTTT
This sequence comes from Novipirellula sp., assembly GCF_041583735.1. Lineage (NCBI taxonomy): Bacteria > Pseudomonadati > Planctomycetota > Planctomycetia > Pirellulales > Pirellulaceae > Novipirellula > Novipirellula sp. The sequence goes on along the minus strand of NZ_JBFHFD010000001.1, from coordinate 3,947 downwards.
GAACGGTGTAGGTTGCTAGATTAATCATCTTCGGTTCCCCTGCTGCCCAACGCAGATTGACGTTTAGTACTTTAAAAGTATTCGCCTATTTCCTACGACATCTCCGAACAAACTGACACCGAATTGCCAGAAGTGAGACTCTAGGAATCAGTTTATCACGAATGATCTGAATAGTCGCATCAAAATCAGGTCCATGGCAATGTGGAAATCCAAAGTCAATGGAGTACAATCATCCGTAAAGCCCCGTCATGGTAGCCACGGCAAACACAAGGCAACGTGTCGGGGATACAATTGTTTCGACAAGCGCGTTCCGAAAACTTTCCTAAATCCGGCCAATCCGAAAAGACTCGCTCGACCGCAAAAATAATCGACTCGGCGGGTGGCTTTTTTTGGATGTCGATCCGCACGAAATGATCGAGCCGGAGCCTCGTTTTGATTTGATCCCCGCTCCTACACCTCCCATCCCGAAGCGACCTGTTTATGACCTTCCACACCTTGATTCGCGGCTTGCTGATCGGCATCAGCATGGCAGCCGCCTTATCGACAACGCAACGTGCTGAAGCGGAGCCAACGCGGCCTAACATTCTGTGGATCACTAGCGAGGACAATGGACCGCAACTGGGGTGTTACGGCGACACCTATGCAGACACACCCAATATTGACGCCTTGGCAGCAAAGTCGTTGCGGTTTCGACACTGTTGGTCCAACGCCCCCGTCTGTGCTCCGGCCCGGACAACCATCATCTCTGGTATGCATGCAACCAGCCTGGGCGGCCACCACATGCGAAGTGGGGTTCGTTTGCCAGCCGATGTGAAACTGTATCCGCAAGTGCTTCGCGAGGCAGGCTACTACTGCACCAACCACTCCAAAACCGATTACAACTTTGCCAACGACGACGCGGGTTGGCAAAAGGGGGGTGGAAAATCACCATGGCGAAGTCGTCCAACCGAGGCGACGCCGTTTATGTCGGTGATCAATTTCACCGTCAGCCACGAAAGCCAAATTCGCAAACGTCCGCATACCTTGGTACACGATCCTGCCAAAGCCCCCCTGCCTAAATACCACCCGGATACACCCGAGGTGCGTCATGACTGGGCCCAGTACTACGACAAGTTGACCGAGATGGACAAGATGGTGGGCGGCGTCCTGAAAGACCTCGAAGCGGACGGTCTCGCGGATTCGACAATCATCTTTTATTACGGCGACCACGGCAGCGGGATGCCTCGCAGCAAGCGTTGGCCGTTTGATTCGGGATTGCGTGTACCGTTGTTGGTCCATGTTCCCGAGCAATTTCGCTCGCTTGCCCCCACAGATTACTTACCCGGTGGCGAGTCGGCTCAATTGGTCTCGTTCGTCGATTTGGCCCCTACGGTGATCAGCTTGGCCGGGGTAAAACCGCCAGCGAACATGCAGGGCGTTCCGTTCGCAGGATCATTTGCGGGCCCCGCAAAACCGTATCTGTACGGTTGGCGTGGACGAATGGACGAGCGTATCGACATGGTCCGCAGCTGTACCGATGGCCGCTATGTCTATATGCGACATTTCTATCCAGAGCGTCCGTATTTGAAACATGTCGATTACATGTTCCAAACGCCCACAACTCGCATTTGGAAACAGATGTTTGATGAAGGCAAATTGAACGAGGACCAAGCAAAGTTTTGGCAGCCCAAACCGGTCGAAGAATTATTTGACTTACAAAGTGATCCCGATGAGGTCAAAAACCTTGCTGGTGATGCAGCACACGCGGATCGCGTTAGCATGATGCGAGATGCCGTTCACCGCTGGATGATTGAAACCGGCGACATGGGGATGTTCCCCGAAGCCGAGATGCACCGCGTGGTCGCGGAAGACCAATCGCCTCGCGAATTTGCATTAAACCATTCCGGGTTAATGACACGTCTTGCTGAAACCGCGTTGGACGCGACGGACGTCGCCAGCGACATGAGCACCGAAAAAGCGATCGAGCTTTCGGCTGACCCAGAGGCGGTGATTCGCTTTTGGGCGGTCCGCGGCATCGGACTTCGCAACGCAACCACCCCCGCCGCAATCCAAGCGGTCAAGCGTGCAATGCATGATGAATCGCCAAGCGTCGCGATCGCGGCGTGTGAAGCAATTCAAATCATCGAAGGCAAAGCTGAGCAGCAAGCCGCGACCGAGCGGCTATTGGAATTGGCCAACGTCCAAACCGTCGGGCACTTCGCCGCGATCGAGGCATTGAACGTGCTCGACATGGGGGCTCCGCTTGATGCGAAGCTGAAGCAAAAGATCGCGGCGTTGCCGCGATCTTTGAAAAAGCCACCCCCACGTGTCGGCAAGTACGTCGGCCGCCTGATCGACGACATCGGCGTGGTGACGCCGTAATGGCTTAGGACTCTGGGTCGACAGATCGCGACGAACTCGCGACGATAACAGGCAGACGTTTTCACTATTTGCTTGTTTGGGTTGAGATTGGTTTGATGGAAATTCTTGGCGGTCCTCTATTCAGCGTTGCCGGTGCGGGCGAATCGCATGGTCCGGCCGTGACGACGATTGTGTTTGGCTGCCCGGCGGGGCAAATGATTCGCCGCGCCGATGTACAAAAATACCTCGACCGCCGACGCCCAGGCGGAAACAAGCACGGAACGCCACGGAACGAGAAAGACAAAGTCGTCTTTCTGTCGGGGCTATTCCAAAACGACACTGATCAATTGCTCGGCGGCGGCAAGGTCACGGTCCAACTTGACGGCGACACGTACGAAAGCGAAGCGTACGAAGAGGGCTACACGACCGGCGAACCGATTGCCGCAATCGTGCTGTCAACCTCGAAAAAGTCAGGCGATTACACCCAGTTCGCTGGCCCCACCGGCGAAGTCCGACCGGGACACACCGATCTCGTCAAATTCCATAAATCCGGCGGGTTCGTCGATGTCCGCGGTGGCGGCCGATCTAGCTACCGAGCCACGATCTCGGATGTCGTGGGCGGCTCGATCGCCCGTATCCTGTTGGCTGAGAAATTTGGCACTGTGATTCTGTCGTCCATCTCGCAAGTCGGATCGCTGAAGGCAAAACAGAGTTTGGCCGATCGAATCGCCGAGTTGATGCCAGACGGACAGCGGCAACCGATTGCGGCCGACACGATCGCTAAACTCGAAGAATCATTGACCTCGGCGACCATCCATTCGATCGATTCCGAGTTCGCCGAGGAAGCAGGCGAGCTGATCAAACAGACACGGATTAAAGGTGATTCGCTTGGGGCGATGGTCGAAGTGGTCGCCGTCAATGTGCCGCCGCTGCTGGGGGACCCGCTGTACCAAAGCTTGAAAGTCCGCTTGATGGGGGCCCTGGGTGGGCTGAATGCGGTGCAGTCCTGCGAAGTCGGTGCGGGACGCGAGGTTGTCGAGCGATTCGGCAGCGACAACAACGACCCGATCCGCAGCAGCGGCTATGTCCGCAACAGCCACGGCGGCATGATCGGCGGGATCACGACCGGAATGCCACTGGTGATGCAAGTCGGATTCAAACCGACGTCGACGATCAATCAGCCGCAAGCATCGGTTCGCAAGAACCTGGAAGAGATCGATTTTGAATTGGTCAAAGGACGCCACGACCCCTGTGTCGGCGTTCGCGCCGGCGTGACGCTCGAGTCGCGAGTGGCGATCGAGCTGCTGAACGCCGCGATGTCGCACCAAGCGAGCCAACTGTCGAGCGATCTCTCGCAGCTGTTTTAGGCTGCGAGCTGGCTAAGAGGATCGTTCCATGCTGCCTCTTCTCAGTTGCGGACGTCCACTTCTAACACAACGAGCCCCACCGGAGAGCCGGCTACCGCCGACTCTGACCTCCCCACGGGGGAGGTAAATCCTCCCTCTCTCCCTCTCTCCCTCTCTCCCTCTCTCCCTCTCTCCCTCTCTCCCTCTCTCCCTCTCTCCCTCTCTCCCTCTCTCCCTCTCTCCCTCCCCGTAACGGTCGTT